>JADGQQ010000015.1 GCA_017881645.1 Clostridia bacterium | reverse complement strand
TTTTTGAACAGCATCCTGTGTCTGTGTGGCAGCATCGTATGACAGATTCAGAAACTGGAAAACATACATCTCATTTACAAAATTCCGAGGATCCAAATAATACGCGACGACGTCCTGTGATGCATTGACCCACGATGTGCCGTCATAGGGCGTATAGGTATTAGTAAGCCAATTGTAAGCATTCGGATCTGTTGATTTCCATGAATCATCCGCTGAACTTGCAATTAGGCTTGTTCCAATCGTAGATTCAGCCGCAACAACCGCACTCCAATCCGTGGTCACATTGACTGGATTAAAAGCCCAGCTCGGGTGGGCTTCGTGCAGAGAACGAAGTGCCGGACGATACGAATCCGGGAACACGGAAATTGCTGTCTCAAAAACAGGATCAATCACTGTGGGATCTTTCAGAAGGTAACTGTTAACGATATATCCGTCATATAGTATTCCGTTAACGGATACGGAAATCCTGCACCAGACCGTATATCCGGACGGATCTGCAGGGATGGAAACAACTTCGCTGGCCATGACCCTTGTACCATTCGTTATTTTAACGAGAATAGAAGAAGATGTTCCCGGCGCAGACCGTACGTTTGCCGCGTCAACGGTAACTGTTGCGTTTGTAAGATCATCCGCATGCAGCGGAGTATACGAAAAGAGCGGAAGAAGAATCACTGCTGCCAGCAGAAGTGACAATATCCGTCGGAATCCGCGCACTGAAATAACCGGAAGAACGTTCTCTTTCGGTATATTTTCTGTTGTCGGGGGTAACGCAACAGAACGACGTTGGGCTGCGCCTATCCTGATTCGATTACGCATTATTGTCATTCAGATCCCTTTCACAGATATTTCTGTTGCCTTCAGTTTATCAGACACATCTGACAGACAGATTACAATTGCTTTTCAGGTTGTAGCATTTCGGCTGCACCAAGGTTGATATTCTCAAATTACACCCGCATAAAATGGTTAATGGTTCTTTTTCTATCTATACACATAGGCTGAGCCCAACGCTGCAGCTGCTGCCATTTGTTTGTTATCATTACGTTCTTGTCACTATATTTTCTTAATTTCATTGTTTACGCGTACGAACGAGATGCAATAGTCCATTTAAAAAAATATTTAAATGCATGAAACCTGATTATTCCGGCAAAACCGAAGAAGCCCGGAAACTTTAAAGTTTCCGGGCTTCTTGCTGTGGTGGCTCACCGGAGGGTCGAACTCCGGACCCCCTGATTAAAAGTCAGGTGCTCTACCAACTGAGCTAGTGAACCATGGTGGCTGGGGTGGCAGGATTTGAACCTACGAGTGCGGGAGTCAAAGTCCCGTGCCTTACCACTTGGCTACACCCCAACGGATTGCCGGCAGCTCGATAACGATTCGGGATTGAACTCCCTCCCGCCAATCAGGAAAGAATGGGGTGGAATATGGGGATCGAACCCACGACCTCTAGTGCCACAAACTAGCGCTCTAACCAACTGAGCTAATTCCACCATGTAGCCTAGGCACTGCCTAAAGGCACGAGGAAAATTATATGTGTGTACGCGCAAATTGTCAATATGCAAATGTCCCAACCCGTACAAATGAACGTACAAAAGCATACCAATGTATAATATTCAAACATTTCAGGGATAACAACTTCATTCTAAACTAAATCGAATAGATTCGGTTCATCCATTCGAAAGTACCCTGCCTGAATTCCATATTCAACGGAAGCGGCAGAGCGCTGGATTTCTTCTTCCAAAAGAGGCGGAAACAGCGGTTCGATCCCGCGCCATGTATTGCGTCCGCAGTTTTTTGCCATATACATAGCTTGATCCGCCAGATCTACATGCTGCTGAACGGAAATGCGTGTTTGGCTGTTTTCAAACAATGGAAAAGGCACAAATCCGACACTGCAAGTCAGAGGTCGAATCTCCTGTGTCTTCAGATATGTGACATAGACGCCGTCACAGAACTCTTTCCGGATTTTTTCAGCGAGAACAGAATAATTCATCGGATAATTCTTGCAGACAATAATTAAAAATTCTTCCCCTCCATTGCGGACAACCACTCCCTCCGACCCAATCACAGAACGAAGCGTCTGTCCGACCAGCGCAAGTACCTGATCGCCGTACATGTGACCGAATTCGTCATTAATCTGCTTGAAATGATCGATATCGATCAGATACATGCCATAGCAAATGTTTGCATTGGTTCTTGGAATCATCCTCTGTGAAAGCGAACATAAAATATGCGTCTTAAGAATCTCCGTCAAAACCTGCGAGAAATATTTGCGATTGAAGCAACCGGTAATTTCATCGAAGTAGCGCTCGCTGGAGGCCCGGTTCACATATTCCTGTACACGCTCCACCCAGGACTTTCTCGGATTATATAGATCGAAAAGACTCTTCTTCCCGCCGCGAAGATACTGGTCCACATTGTCGGATAATTCCCTGTCACCGGTAATGTTCCCAACTTCTCCCAGAAGATATTTTACAGGGGAGTAAATGAGACGGTCGTATAACATAATCAACAAAAGCGTCATAAGCAGCGAAAACAGGCACACGATCAGAATAAGGCTGCCGATAATCGATTGCTGAAGACTGCTCATGCTCCCCCAGGGCAAAACCGGTGAAAGACCATGAAATATACACAAACTTATATATGTGAATAATCCGATGAGAAACGAAAAAATAGATACGCACGCAAAAAGAAACGCTGCAGCCTGCCACATATATTCCCATGAACCAATAGCCATGCGGCGGTTCTTGTTTTTCAAACTCTTCTTCATGAATATACCCGCGGAAAGAGATTTATTTTTCGCAAGAAGCTTTGTCATTGCGATTATATCACTGCTCAATTGCTGATGCAAAAGAATATATTGTTAATGATATAGTTAGGGTTTCTTGTCATTTTTGAAATTATTTCTCTGTGCAGAATTGAAAAAACGTGGTATTATTTCTGTGGTTTCGGTAAATATTTTCGGCATAATCGTCTGTTGTTTTTGAGCCGGTTTATCGATTCATTGAATCGTATTCCATATTTTTCAGGAGGAAGAAATTATGACAATGTTAAAAGGAAATCTGATGTTTGGTCAGTCGGGCGGTCCGACATCCGTCATCAACGCTTCTGCTGCCGGTGTTTTTATCGAGGCGCTCAAGCATGCTGATGTAATTGAAAAAGTATATGGCGCAGCCAACGGTATCGTCGGCATCCTGAACGAGAAATTCTATGATATCGGACAGGAAGATCCTGCAGAACTGGAACTTCTCAAGTACACTCCCTCATCAAGCCTCGGATCCTGCCGGTACAAGCTGGCCAATGCCGATGTGAACGAGACGGATTACATTCGCATTCTCGAAGTATTCAAGAAATACAACATCCGCTATTTTTTCTATAACGGCGGAAACGATTCTATGGACACATGCAACAAGATCTCCAAATATATGCAGAAGGCCGGATATGACTGCCGCGTCATGGGCGTACCGAAAACAATTGATAACGATCTTTTCGGAACCGATCACTGCCCGGGCTTCTCTTCCGCCGCCAAGTATATTGCCACGACAACAATGGAAGTTTACCAGGACGCCCGCGTGTATGACAGCGGAATGATCTGTGTTATCGAAGTCATGGGACGTCATGCCGGCTGGCTGACCGCCGCGACGCGTCTTGCCAATGAAAAGGGCTGCGGACCTGACTTGATCTACCTTCCTGAGGTGGATTTTGATCTGGATCAGATGCTTTCGGACGTAAAGGCCATTTATGCCAGGACAGGGAAAGTCATTATTGCCGTATCCGAAGGGGTTCAGACAAAAGAAGGGAAATTCATCCCCGAACTTGTCGCTGCGGATGACGTTGCCGTTGATTCTTTCGGTCACAAGCAGTTGGGCGGAACTGCAACGGTTCTTGCTGATTTCCTGAAGAAGGAAACCGGTTCCAAAGTACGCGGCATCGAGCTCTCCCTCATGCAGCGCTGTGCTGCGCACTGCGCTTCCAAGTCGGATTACGAAGAATCTTTCCTTGCCGGACAGACAGCTGTTTTGAAGGCGCTGGAAGGAATGACGGATTACATGGTCGGATTTGAGCGTGCTGAAGGCGATACCTACAAGTGTGTTATCAAGATGATCCCCTTGAATGATGTTGCCAACACGGAGAAGAAAGTACCGCGCTCATGGATCAATGAAGCCGGCAACTTCGTAAGCGACGAATATGTGAAGTATGCTCTGCCTCTGATTGCCGGTGAAACCGAGCAGCCGAAGGAAGACGGTCTTCCCCGCTTTGCCCGCCTTAAGAAAGTTCTTGTCGAAAAGATCTGATTTCCCTTTATCTCCAATACGCATGAAGACCCGGACAATGTCGATTCATTGTCCGGGTCTTTTTATTTTTCCTGTCCGCAACCAATTCCCGGGGAAATCGTTGAAGTTGAAGCGGTTTTCATTGCGGCCAGTGAATCAAGTGGTTTTCTTTCTCTTGGGAGTTCCCTGCGGCATGTTCTTCTTATTTACAGGCTTCCCGGTGTCTTTCTTCACAACCGCAGCCTTTTCCGTCATTCGACGCTTGTAAGCTTCCGGTGATGCGACCGAATATCCGAAGAATCCGAGAATTCTTCCGAGCTGGTAGTAATCACCGTGCGAGTAGCAGACGAGATCCGCTTTTTCCAGACAAAGCTTGCCTTCTTTATCCATAAGATATTTATCCGCAGTTACGGCAACAATTTTCGCAATAAATAAATCATGCGAACCGAGACCGGATACCGATACAATTTTGCAGGAAAGTGATACAGGAGCTTCCAGTATGGCCGGAGCATGCTCCAGACCTTCCGCAGGAACAGCCGTCAGTTTGGCCGCTGCGAACTTATCTTCCTTTGCACCGGAACGTACGCCGCAGTAATCGCAGGCGCGAAGCAGATTGATGCCGACCAGGTTGATGACAAATTCACCGGTTTCCTGCATCAGCCGGTGAGAATGTCTGCTCTTCCTCACGGATATCGAGACCATGGGAGGTTCGGAGCATACCGTGCCCGCCCAGGCGATGGTTACGATATTCGGTCTGTCCTGAACAAATTCCCGATTCGGACCGGCACAGGATACCATTACGACCGGAACGGGGTTCAGCAGAGCCGATGGCGGAAGAATTATTTTCTCGTGTCTGACTGAATCTTTCATACGTTGTATCTCCTATCAGTTCTGGATATTTGCATTATTGCACAGCCCGGAAGAATCCGAATATTTCGTGTTCCAGCAGGAATTCCTTGTTTTCCACGCCACCCGAAAAACCGACCAACCGGCCATCTTTTCCGATAACCCGGTGACAGGGAATCAAAATCGGAACCGGATTGTCCGCACATGCCGAGCCGACGGCACGGGAAAGGTTCCTGGCAGCGATCTTGTCATTCCCGGTAAGTGCGAGTGCGATATCTTCATAACTCACGGTTGTACCGTACGGTATCTTTTGCAGTTCCTGCCATACATGTCTTTGGAAATCACTCCCGTACGGGAAATTGACACGCACGGAGAAATTGGTTCTGGCCTTCGAAAAATATTCCTTCAGTTCGCGAACGGCTCTGCAGACTTCTTCCGGAAGATGTACATTAGGCTGATGATACTGTCCTTCCGCCATTGAGAATATGGTTCCGGATGCATCTGCAGCACCGGTTCGAATGGCCACTCTTTTTTCAAACGGGTCCGATATTTTCTGACCGTACGAATAAAAACGAATCCCTTCCACGGCAGACGCGCTGCCCCGGACCGAAATAACGCCCCGCGGAAACGGAACAAATGCAACGGCATAATCCGGATATTCGGAAGCAAGAAGAGAAAATTGACCCGCATCCACGAATGTTTCGCCGATGCAGATAGCCTCTTCCAGTACCGCCTCCTGGCGCATTCCGCAGGCGAGTGCAATCTCACCGTTTTCAGCATCGGAGGCCGGGATAATCCAGATGATTCGATGCAGGTTCAAAGAGAAAAACGCTATGCGAAGGAGGGCATCTATCACTTTTCGTTTCATTTCTTTTGTGATCTGCTGTCCACCCGAACAGATCGTCACCGGCTGCGGCTTGCCTGCATCTTCATTTGCGGCTGTGGTTTTTGGATGAGCACTTGCAAAGCAGCAGAAAATAACTGCATTCTGATGTACAGCCAAAATAGATGTCAGACCGACAAATGCGATGAGTTCCTGCCCCGGATCGGATGTCATCGTCGCTAAGTACATGCATTTCGACGGATCCGATATTGTCTCGCGGAGAAACGAGGAAATCTCGTGAATCTTCAGGTCGGATAGACCGGCAGCTTTCATTCGCGGTGCATCCAGTATGCGAACAGGCGAAAGTGAAATATCCGAAGTCATATCATTTCTCCCTCTTCTCCAAAAAGATTACGCAGAAATCTGAGCATTAGCAAGTAAAGGTATCACAGTCGTGAGATCTGTTTTCTTATCGAGCAGCATCCCGCCGGTATCGGTCAGCATTTGATTGATCAGCAAATACGCAGATTCATGATTTGAAATCGGGTTATAATATGCCTTTCCCATTAAGGTCCGAAACTGCAGAAGCTGCTGTCCGAATGTCTGTTCAGCCATTACGGCATTCCAGACGGTGCTCGATGAAATGACCGGAAGATATCCGCCCGGTTTTTCGAGTCGTGCGGTCAGCAGAACTGCATCTTCATCCAAAGCCATAAATGATGCAAAATCACTGGCAAGCTGTGCATTTTTTGAAGAAGCGGAAATGCAGAGCGGATATACGGTCAGAGCCGGAGGTGATTCACTCTGCGCCGTTTCTGAAGGGATTTGTGTTATAGAAAGCGTATATGCGGTATTGGTTGTCCAAAAGGAGATATCTTCCGTATTCCCAATCCACATAGCCACACGATTGGAAAGCCGTGGATCCAATGAATCAAATGCCTTGACCTGATCCTCTTTCGAGAGACTTTCAAGGGAAAATCCGTTATCAACAAACGAACGGAGATACGATATGGATTTTCCAAAAGCCGGTGCATGGAAGTCAAATCCGGAACCGTTGAACATAAACCAGCCTGCGTTATCGGCGTAGGAAGATGCAAGAAAAGGAAGAAATTCATCCGCTCTGTAAAAAGCCAGATTCATTTCGCTGATCGGGGTTTTGTCCGTTGTTATGGAATGAACAGCCGTAGCAATAGACGTAAGTGTATCCAGATCTAAATGAAACGGAACCTGATCTACACCTGCTTTTGCAAGAACATCCATATTTACAAAAAGAATCTGCGCCGAAGCAGCATAGGGTATGCCGTAAAGTTGATTATTCATGCTGCACGAATTCAGCATTGAAGGACTCACAATGCCCGGAAGATACAACGAATTGGACGCTATATAGTTCGTAAGGGGAAGGACCTTTCCATTGGTCTCCAGAGAAGCCATCGCATCCGTAAAAATAATGTCCGGAACAAAGCCTGACGCTTCCCATTGCGAAATCGTATCCAGCGTTGCTCCTGTCGAAGGCGTCTGAAGAATCTCAACGGTGAAGTTCGTTTTTTGCGAATCAAGCACGTCCAATGAAACATTCGATCCGTTGATTCCGGACCCGAGTGAATCTGTCTGCTTTGCAGAATAAAGTTTCACCAGATAATCTGCTGTTTTACTCGAAATCGGAGCACCCACCTTAAGTACAATCTGTTCCGAAGGCGTGGGTGCAGCCGGAGTAACCGGAGGTTCCGACGTTATCGTTGCAGATGACGTGGGCAATGGCTGTGTAACCTTGGGAAAAGGATTTGATGCAGTTGATGTGCAGCCTGATAAAAGCATGCTCAAAACAAGAAAAGCAGCCATACACGCCTTCCTGATTGCATTTCTTCCGGCCCCCCGGGCGGCAGACCGACTTATCGGTTGATGCTTTTGATCATGTAAATAGGATTGTCTCATAATCCTCCATAGAATATGCAAAATAAATGAATTCTATGACTCGCATAAAAACATTATAGCATTAAAAAAACTGCAAGCACTACATAACATGTACTTGCAGTTTCTATAAATTATGGAGCCGATGGTGAGAATCGAACTCACGACCTATTCATTACGAGTGAATTGCTCTACCCCTGAGCCACATCGGCAATTGTGCCCGAAAACGATTGTATTGCGTCTTTCGGAAGGCACGAATAAAACTATACAAATAACCCTATGATCTGTCAAGCAAATTGTGTGATTCGTTCTGCACGTTTCGACGTTTCCGCTTTGACTTTCTCAATGTCGATCGTTGTCAGTTCGCCTTTGTATTTTACAAAATGCCCTGCGATCATAACGGACTCAACCGCGGAAGCCCCCGCACTGTAGACCAGTGCAGACACCGGATCTCCCACCGGCCACATGGACGGGCGGTCATAGTCAACGATCTGCAGATCCGCAGACATACCGGCAGCGATCATCCCGCAGTCCATAAAGCCCATGCCTTCATAACCGCTGCGCGTAGCCATAAGAATTACTTCTTCCGCAGAAAGATATGCCGGGTTGTGTGTTTTCCCTTTTGCCATAAAAGATGCCAGACGCATTTCCATATACATATCCGTATTGTTATTGCTTGCACAGCCGTCAGTGCCTAATGCCACACGGACTCCCTGCTTCTTCATCGCCTGTACGTCGCAAAATCCGGAAGCCAGTTTCATGTTGCTCGACGGATTATGCACAACCGTCACGTGACCGGCTGCAAGAATATCCCGATCCTCGTCCGTAAGGTGAACGCCATGAGCTGCAATGCACGGGCGGTCAAACACCCCGAAGTTAGCCAGAGCCTTAACCGGTGTGACGCCGTATTGCGCGCTACAGTTCTCTACCTCTGTTCGCGTTTCTGCGACATGTACCTGAATGGAAACATCGATATCGGCCGCTTCGGAAACAAGCTCGGAATAAAAACTCTGCGGATACATATAAATGGAATGTACCATGAGCGACACTCGAATCAATCCGTCTCCGGCACCGTGAAAAGTGTTTTTGAAGGCTTGAAGCGCAACCCGATCGGTATGCCATCCGCTGTCATCCCTTGTCTTGCCATCATTGCAAAGATTCATTCGAAACCCTGTCTGCAAAGCAGCGCATGCCGTCTCATCCGACATATAATACATATCGGCAGCCGCTCCCGTACCCCCATGGATCATCTCGGCCATTCCAAGAAGACTTGCAAAATATATGTCTTCCTTCGTTAAATGTTCTTCTCTTGGCAATATTCGCTTAAACAGCCAATCTTCCAGACACATGTCATCCGCGGAATTGCGCATCAAAACCATCGGAATATGCGAGTGGGCATTTGCAAAAGTGGGAAGCAATATTTTATTCTTCCCGTTGTATTCGTCAAATCCGATCTGCGTTCCGCCGGATTCTCTTTGGGCTTCCATCAGTGAACGGACTGCAAGAGCCCGATCGTCTCCGACATATATGATCCTGTCCCCTTTAACTGCAACAAATGCGTCCTTAAGGACGTCAAGTCTGCCTTCGTTATTGGGAGTCACAACGGTAAAATTCTTAAAAAGAACTGTCCTTGCCATGATGGACCTCCTTGTCAGATATCCCAGGTACTTACATATTTCTCCTGCTCAGCACTCAAAGTATCAATTTGCAGTCCTTTTGTCTGAAGTAAAATCGAAGCGACCCGATCATCAATTTCTTTTGGAATATCATATACTTTTTTCTCAAGAGATGCACCGTGAACGGCCATATAACGGGCGCTCTGTGCCTGCAGTGCAAAGCTCATATCCATGATCTCGACGGGATGACCGTCTCCGGATGCGAGGTTTACGAGTCTGCCCTGCGCAAGAATACAAATGGTCCGTCCGTCCGAAAGCAGATAGCCGTCAATATTATCACGAAGTACGCTTTGAGATTTGGATAACGATTTCAGATCGGGAATGTTAATTTCGACATCAAAATGACCGGCGTTGCAGCAGACAGCGCCATCTTTCATGTTAACGAAATGTTCCTTTGTAACGATATCCCTGCACCCGGTTAATGTAATAAACATATCACCGATGGATGCCGCTTCTGCCATAGTCATCACTTCATAACCTTCCATCAAAGCTTCGCAAGCCTTTACCGGGTCAATTTCCGTGATAATAACTCTTGCGCCCATGCCCTTGGCCCGAAGCGCAACGCCCTGACCGCACATTCCGAACCCCGCGATCACAACTGATTTGCCGGAAACAAGAAGATTCGTCGTGGACATGATCGATGTCCACACGGATTGTCCAGTACCGAAACGGTTGTCAAACAGATGTTTGCAGCGAGCGTCATTAACAGCAATAACGGGATACGCAAGACGGTTCTCTTTTGAGAGAATCTGGAGGCGATGAACGCCGGTGGT
This sequence comes from Clostridia bacterium, assembly GCA_017881645.1. GTDB lineage: Bacteria > Bacillota > Clostridia > Saccharofermentanales > Saccharofermentanaceae > Firm-13. The sequence goes on along the minus strand of JADGQQ010000015.1, from coordinate 12,933 downwards.
TGTTTCCTCGCAGCCCCCGATCAGCTTGCTCAACAGATGGCGGTGCGTCGTATGAAGAAGCATGGCAAAATCGCCGCCGTCATCAATAACGATATCCGGCTGAATTTCGAGTGCCATGGAGAGGTGTTCCGTGTATTCTTTTTCATTTGCTCCATGAATGCAGTACACATGCATCCCATCGGCTGCCAGAGCCGCTGCAACGTCATCCTGCGTGGATAATGGATTACATCCGGTAAGAGAGACGTGAGCTCCGCCTGAACGCAGCACTCTGGCCAGACAGGCCGTCTTTGCCTCCACATGCACGCTGACCGCAATATTCAATCCGGCGAACGGCTGTTCTGCAATGAGTTCCTGTTCAATAGCTCTAAGAACCGGCATGTTTTTATATGCCCAGTCGATTTTACGCTGGCCGGAAGGTGCAAGTGAAAGATCCGCAACACAGTAATCTCCGTGAGATGTCATATGTTCCTCCTCCATTATGTCTCCCTGGATAAAAAAGCTTCAAGCAGCATGATACTTCTGTCTGATGCTGCAGCTCCGGTTTCAATAACTTCAGCGTGCGACAGAGGCATGTCGGAAATTCCGGCTGCCAGATTCGTAATGCACGAGATCGCCAAAACGCGCATGCCGCTATGTGATGCAATAATGGCTTCCGGAACGGTTGACATGCCTACCGCATCTGCGCCCAAAACGCGCAGCGCCCGGATTTCGGTAGGTGTTTCAAACTGCGGCCCTCTCATATATGCATAAACACCGGTATGCATCGGCATGTTCAGATCCTCTGAAATCTTCAGGAGTGATTCAATAAACTCAGGATTGTATACATGAGACTGATCCGGGAACCGCGGCCCGAAACTTTCAAGGTTCGGTCCCCTTAACGGTGACTCGCAGAACATCGAAAGGTGATCGCGGATTACCATCAGGTCACCGGGATTCATTCCGGGATTAATGCCCCCGGCTGCATTGGTAAGTATAAGATTGCGGACGCCCAGAGCTGCAAACACACGAATCGGGAAAGTGATTTCCTGCGTGGAATAGCCCTCATAATAGTGGTATCGCCCCTTCATCATGTACACAAGAGAACTGCCCACTTTTGCGACAAGTAAAAGTCCGGCATGCCCGGGTGTCGTCGGTGCGGGAAAATATGGAATGTCCGTATAATTGATCGCGGCCAGTATTTGACAGCGTTCTGTCATCGGTGCCAGACCGGAGCCTAAAACAATGCATGTTTCGGGAATATCCGTATGCAAAGACCGAATAACAGATACAGCTTCTTCGATATGAGATTGAATCAATGATTCAATAATCATACACTTACTCCTTGCCGCAGCAGTTCTTATATTTCTTTCCGCTTCCGCACGGGCACATATCGTTTCTGCCGACTTTTGTCAGATCCCGCTTAACAGGTTCCTTCGGAGAAGCTTCACCGCCGGCGCTTGCCGTTTGTTCGGAATTCTGAGCGGGCTGACCTGTGAATCCTGTTCCGCCATGGCCTTCCTGAATATTTTTTACTGCAGTTTTTCTCTCGACCTTTTCGCTCGGAGAAATATTGGCTTTCAAGATCAGTCGAACCGTGTCATTTTGAATCGCAATGTTCATTTCTTCAAACATTTGGGATCCTTCCATACGGTATTCAACGACCGGATCCTTTTGGCCGACAGATCTCATGCCGATGGAATAGCGAAGCTGATCCATCTGGTCGATGTGATCCATCCATTTCTGATCCACATTCCAAAGCAGAATTTGTCTCTCCGCTTCACGGAAAACCTGAGGAGTCAGTTCCATATCCCGTTTTTCAAGAATTTCGAGAGCCTGCTCTGAAATCGCTTCGGTCCATTCCGCTGCCGAGATAGAAGATTCTTCTGTATTCTTTATCGAATGAATCGCAGGCAATGGTCCGAACAAGTCCTGAATTTTGAGCGTGAGCGCCAGCTTCTCCGAGTTCATAATCGTATCGTCCAGAGCAAAGCTCGCAACCAGTCTCTCTGCAACGCTCCGAATCATTTTTTGGTAGGACTCATGAACATCCACACCGTCAAGGACTTTCTTTCGCTGGCCGTATGTGAGGTTTCTCTGGATATTCATAACATCATCATATTCAAGTACGTGTTTACGTGAGCTGAAGTTCATGCCTTCAATCTTCTTCTGTGCATTTTCAATTGTTCTCGACAGGAAGCCCGCCTGTATCTCAATGGTTTCATCCACACCCATTTTGTCGAAAGCATTATGTGCTCTTTCTCCGCCGAAAAGACGCATCAGATCATCGTCAAGTGCAAGGAAAAACTTCGTGCGGCCCGGATCGCCCTGACGTCCTGCACGTCCGCGCAGCTGATTGTCGATACGCCGTGATTCATGACGCTCCGTACCTACAATAAACAGACCGCCTGCGGCTATGACTTTCTCTCGTTCGGCATTTGTCTGCAATTTGAACATGGCTTCGAGCTCAGTGAATTTGGCTCTGGATTCAAGGATGACGGCATCATCCGTCTCATTGTGCGCCGTAGCTGCATCAATCAGTTCTTCAATATATCCGAGCTTGCGCATTTCCTGTTTGGCCATGAACTCAGAGTTGCCTCCGAGAAGAATGTCTGTACCACGTCCGGCCATGTTCGTTGCAATGGTCACCATGTTAAAACGTCCCGCCTGTGCAACAATTTCTGCTTCTCGGGTGTGGTTCTTCGCATTCAGAACATTGTGCTTGATACCGGCCCGGAGGAAAAGCTTGGAGAGGAACTCAGAACGATCGACGTTCACCGTACCCACCAAAACCGGCTGGCCTCTCTTATGCGCTTCCATAACTGTTTTGAGAACCGATGAAAATTTACCCGATTGATTTTTGTAGATCGCATCATTGTCATCGATACGAATCAGCGGACGGTTTGTCGGAATTGTAATAACATCCAGGTTATAAATAGACCTGAATTCAGCTTCCTCGGTATATGCGGTACCTGTCATACCGGAGAGCTTCGTGAACATTCTGAAATAATTCTGGAAGGTAATCGTTGCGAGAGTTTTGCTCTCATTTTCAACTTTTACGCCTTCCTTCGCTTCAATTGCCTGATGCAGTCCGTCGCTGAAACGTCGGCCATACATAAGACGGCCTGTAAAATCATCAACAATGATAACTTCCCCGTCCTGAACAACGTATTTCTGGTCAAGTTCCATTGTACCGTTCGCCTTCAAAGCATTATTAATATAGTGCTGAAGATCAAAATTCTCCTGATCCGAAAGATTCTCAATATGAAAGTACCGTTCTGCGGCAGCGACGCCGTTCGCTGTCAATACGGCAGATTTTGCTTTCTCGTCAACTACATATTCGCACTCGCCGACAATATCATCCATGTTCACTTTATCATCAGTTTCGATTACAACATATTTCTTCAAGCCCTTAACAAAACGATCCGACTGCGCATAGAGGTCTGAGGATTCGTCCCCCATGCCGGATATGATCAAAGGTGTTCTTGCTTCATCAATTAAAATACTGTCGACTTCATCGACGATGGCAAAATTCAATCCGCGCTGAACCATCTTCTCTTTGCGGTCAACCATGTTGTCACGCAAATAGTCGAATCCGTATTCATTGTTCGTTCCATATGTAATGTCAGAATTATAAGAAGCTCTGCGTATATCATTCGGCATATCGTGTACGATCAGTCCAACGGTGAGTCCTAAATATTTGTAAATTTTACCCATCCATTCGCTGTCACGTTTGGCGAGGTAGTCATTAACCGTTACAATGTGAACACCCTGACCGGTAAGAGCATTTAAATATACAGGGAGAGTAGCAACGAGTGTTTTACCTTCACCTGTCTTCATTTCTGAGATTCGGCCCTGATGAAGAATGATTCCGCCGATGAGCTGAACTCGATATGGCCGCATGCCCAGAACTCGAAAGGATGCTTCACGAACCGCGGCAAAAGCATCCGGAAGAATGTCATCCAGAGACTCCCCGTCGGCAAGACGATCCTTCAGAATATTCGTTATGTTTTTCAGTTCCGCTTCGGACATTGCCGAATATTCATCAGCAAGCGCCTCGATTTGATTCACAATCGGATCAAGTCTCTTTACTTCGTGCATGCTGTGGGTTCCAAAAATCTTTGCAACAATATTCATTTTAATTTATCCCTTTCAGTTGTATCTATGATTTCTTATTTATTTCTCAGAAGTCCCGGGCAATCTTTGCAGAACAGTTCGATATCCATCCGCACCGTATTCAAGTGAGCGGTTAACCCGGCTGATCGTCGCCGTGCTGACACCGGTAATTTCAAATATTTCAGAATATGTTCGCCCCTCATGAAGCAGCGAAGCTATCTGCAATCGCTGTGCAAGTGATTTAATCTCCGGAACAGTGCACAAATCCTCAAAAAGACGATAACACTCTTCCCTTGACTGTAAAGAGAGAATCGCATCAAAAAGAGCATCCGTTTGCGGATCCTTAAGTTTATCATTCATAATAGCAAACCTCAGAGTTGCATGAGACGATCTATCAAATACTGAATAAGTTTACCAAAATAACCCATATACGCAATAGTAATAATTGCAATAACCAGGGCAAAAACGAAAAGAATCCCAATGAGTTGCTGAATAATCAGTACTTTTCTCGCTTTACGAAGCGTATCTCCCAGAGATTGATCACGAAGCGTCGAAGAATCTACGCGAACATATCGCGAATGAGACGGGACGCGAACCTGATCATTTGCTCTTTTCAAAAGACCGCACCTCCAGATAATTTCATTCAGTTGCTTGATTCATACAATCTCAAGTCAACATGTCTATGATACAGCAAGGTTACATATGTGACAATCCTCCATCAGTTATCCGTACTATCTAATTTCTTCTCGCTGTACCGGTAGGAATTTCCGTACGTGACAATTCGAATGTCTACACCTTGCGATACAGCGTACGCATCGCATTGTGATAATTCACTGTAAACACTCTCCGGTGCATTCCCGGGTATTACGATAAGTAAGACTCTAGTAAGAATCATTTCTTCGGATATGTCTATTTGACCGGTTCCCCATGCTGTTGCCGTACCATTGAACCCGGAAAGTTCATCCACAAACTCCATAACATTCCTGGAAATTTCACCGGAAACAAGATAGCCGGGAGCCGTCAGATCGATGCTCTTTATGGATGTTGCCGTACTTCCGTTCCATGCTGCAATAACCGGATATGTAATCGGAAGATTTCCGTCGAAAGTTGTTCGAAGAGAAATCCCGCGCTCAAAATTCGAAAGGCTCCACACTTTGTCCTTTTCGTTTTCAGATGGTTCACCCGAAGGTAATGTCAGCTGCAAATCACCATAAATGGGAATAGCCGTCTCAATCATTTTCTCAGATGTACCGAAAGGCGTGTTCCATTCATAATACACGCGCAGCCAGACTACTTTGTTTGCCTCATCATAATCAACATAAACACTTGCATTCCGGATTCTCTCGTGAAGGAGGTCTTCTTCTGGGTAGTATGAATAAAAAGCTGCAGTAATTCGATCGCGAATTCCTTTCCCCAAAAGAAGAGTGGCGGAAATATCTTCACCTTCGATCCCGAATGCGTTCATGACTGCGCTGACTCCGCTCAGCACGTGAAGTATTGTGTTTGTTGATGATGAATCCCCTGAATCTGCCTGCTCCGTACCTGTATCAGACGAGGACCCGGATTCGAGGAAAGACAGAGCCGCCCCGGCCACATCGATCGCGCCTCCCGCAACAGGAATGCCCACGGCGAGTTCCTGTGTAACCTGATCCACAGCACGGGAAAACAATATTTCGGCTCTGATGCAGGAGATGCCTGTCAGAAGAATAACGGCTACAAGCAGAAATATCGGTGTTACCAGTGCGATTTCAAGAATAATGGATCCGGCTCTCCGGTCTCTCCATCTGCTGTCAGGAATACACATCGTATGAGTCCTCCAGGGAAAAACCATGCCCAAGATACTCCGCATCCAGCTGAACGCCGCAATACAGATATGAGCCGCAGTCTCTTTTCAAAATGGACAGAAGTCGGGACAGTTTCCAATCCTGCGGTATAAACAGCAGGAAAATACCCAGATAGTCCCGAAAATCTGTCATGACCCATTCGTTCAGAGCCGGAATATCGGATATTACCGTAAGGTCCATCAGCGGAATACTCCCGCCGCTTAGAAGTACAGACATGTCCGATAATGCCTGACCCACGGCCATAACATACAGAACAATATATTTGATAATCTCGGGATCAATCGATACGGTGCCTAATGTCAGTGCTGCAAGCACAATGCTGACGACTTCTGCGATACCCTCCGCTTGCTTCATTTTGTCACTATCCAGTAGCGATGACCCAAAATCCAGAAGAGTCCGCAAGTCATATACGGCAACTTTCACTGCACCGCAGGAAACGGGTTCATAATCGATTCCTGTGATCAGATATTCAAGATCCGCATGGTTTCCCGCATGCACTTCAGAGAACGGAACTCCAAGAATATTCTTTTCGGGAGTTTGTGTATCACCGTCGTCAATAGTACTGATTTCCGAATCCAAAAATGACACGGAATATGCATTAAACAGGAGCGAATCCACAAGATCCGGCATCTGACTGTTCATCATGGAATCTACATTACTCAACATGTCCGATATTGAATCAGGCTGAAGAATCGTATCCTGATATGAGGTTTCGGCATCGCCCTGCAAGTACTGCGTCGCATCTGACTCAATGATGTTGCGGTATTGGGTTGCAAAATCTTCAAGATCCTTGCATTTCCCGGTAAAATCAACGACTTGAATGAAAGAAGCTGCGTTGCCGAGAATGCTGCTCCACGTATCTTTCCCGGACAGATATTCCTTCAGATAACCTATCCAGGCCGTGGCATCAGCATTGCCTGTTTTCTTTGCAATTCCGGAATCCTGTATCTGTGAATACATTCCTTTTATACCTGTTAATATTTTGTCGGCAGCGATTGCAGGGATACGGATTTTCATAAAATCCGAAACACCGGTCAGAACTTCTGCGCTCGTCAGCGGATGCGCAGGCGTTATCGTAAGTGTCGTCTTGTCGGATCCGGCAAAACAAGTGTCAAAAACCGTGTGACCTACCGCACTTGCATCAAATGCATAGATGCCGTAATTCTTCAGAAGGGATTCATTATATCTGCATAAAATCTGTGAACTCTGCAGATGAAGACATCGATACAGCTCGGCTTCTGCCGCTCTTTGTCCGGAAGCGCAGAACAGCACACTCTCTGTAAGTATCACTGCAGATAAAACAATGCACAGAAAAATGGCCGCCCCGCCGTTCTTGTTACGGTGTTTCCGTATTCTCATGCGGAAAACACCCCTTCCTTCAGAATCGCTGCAGAATCTTCCAGAGCCAGAATGAACGAATACATTCTCTCCGGAGAAGTGCAGATGACTTCAAAAGAATGCTGGTCGATATTGAGCGGTTCAATGGAATATATCCGGCAATTCTCCAACTCCTGTCCGACGGCCTCCGCTTGAAATGATGCAGCCTCCGCCGTCTCGCTGTAGAGAATCGGACCCGAGGACAGCAACCACACGATCCCTGTCAAAACGATCGGAAATGCAATCGCAGTCTGTATGGTATGTGACATAAAAATCACCTCCTGATAGAAATTCTACCAAGAGGTGAAATATGCATCGGTTCGGTTTTTCGACAATCAGCGTTGTTTTTCGACAATAGCCGACAGATTTGGGCAGGAAGATATGATCAGCGGAGCTGCGCACCCAATTCCTTTTCAAGCGACGAGATGATATCGGAATAAGCACTTTGGATGTCCGCATCCGCAAGTGTCCGCTCGAGCGACCGGAAAACGAGACTGTATGCCACGGATTTCTTGTTCTCACCGACCTGTTTACCGGTATAGACATCAAAAAGTGAATATGATTCCAGAAATTTCCCGCCTTTTTTGCGGATAATCTTCTCAATCGAACCAACCGGAATATCAGACGCTAACGTCACGGCGATATCCCGCGAAATTCCGGGAAATTTGGGAAGCGGCGTATAAACGCGTTTTGCAGTGGACGCACGGATCACAGCATCTACTTCCAAAATCAGCAGAACCGTTCCCTCAGGCGCTTCAAAATTCTCGGCGGCCTGCGGATGGACATAGCCGATATGCCCGCAGGTCTTTCCCTGCAGCTGAATCTTCGCGGACCGGCCCGGGTGCAGATACGGAATGTTGGAAACAGGTTCAAAAGAGATATTCTTTATGCCAAGGTTGGCACATAACTCTGTTGCTGCACCTTTCAGTGAAAAGAAAGTGCCGGCTGCATCAGACGGAGCATCCAGATCATAGGAGAATGCCGATAGAAGCCGGCGTTCTTCGGGAAGCTTTGCGGCGTCTTCGTTTGGAAGATAAATATACGCAATCTCGAAAATCGATGCTGCTTTTACCGACCGGCTGCTGTTGGTCGCGGCTATGCGCAGCATGGAGGGAACCATGGAAGTCCGCATGACAGAGAAATCTTCACCCAGAGGATTCATAATCGTCACCTGACGGCGAATCGGGTCTTCCTCCGATACTAATAATTTATCCATATCTTTCGGGCTTTCAAAAGAATACGTGATCGCTTCGAAAAATCCCTGTGCCACCATAACATCCTTGATCTTTTCTACCACCTGCTGCGCGTGCGTCCGCCCGCCAAGAGTCGTCTCTTTGCCGGACAGCAATGTCGGTTCGATTTGGTTGTACCCGTAAAAACGCGCAATTTCTTCTGCAATATCGGCGGCGCTTTCGAGATCCGGCCGGTAGCTTGGGGCTGTACAAATGAGCTGTCCCTGATTTTCCGACAATGTACAGCCAAGCAGCGTAAGCTTGTCACGCATAAATTCTTCATCAATTTTTGTGCCGAGAAGTGCGTTGATCTTTTGAGCAGATATGGCAATCGCAGCCGGCTTCAAGTGCGTCGGATATACATCAATAACGCCTCTTGTTACGGTGCCGCAGCGCATGAGCTCAACCAGTTCACAGGCGCGATTCAATGCTCTCAGAGCATTTTCCGGATCGAGGCCTTTTTCGTAGCGTGATGAGGCCTCAGTCCGTAGCCCGTTTCTGACGGCGGTCTGACGCACACTGGCTGCATTAAATGTAGCAGATTCGAACAGAATCGTCTTCGTTTCGGCTTTTACTTCGGAATTCTCGCTCCCCATGACACCGGCAATCGCACAAACCTTCTCTTCATCGGCAATAACCAGCATCGCGGCATCCAGAACACGTTCCGCGCCATCGAGCGTGCGGGTTTTTTCGTGATCTTTCGCCTGACGGACAATTATGTGCCGGCCGGAAAGGTACTCGAGGTCAAATGCGTGCATGGGCTGACCCAGTTCCAGACAGACATAATTCGTGATATCCACAATATTGTTAATCGGCCGCATTCCGGCATCTCTTAATCTTCTCTGCATCCAGGACGGAGACGGACCGATCTGCACGTCATGAACAATCCTCGAACAGTAGCGGTAACAAAGATCCGGTGCAAGAATTTCAATTGTCGCAAGGTCCTTCGTCTCTTCCGTTCCCAGTTCTTTAACCGATGGTCTGCGGGCCGTAAATTCCTGTCCGAGTGTGATCGCTGCTTCTCTGCCCAATCCTTCGATAGAAAAGCAGTCAGGACGGTTGGAAGTAATTTCAAAATCGATGGTTGTATATCCAAGACCCAAATATACTTTGATATCCATTCCAACCGGTGTATCATCCGGCATATGCCATAATCCGTTTTCCGCACCGCCGGGCAAATCCGAAGGAGCAAATCCCAGTTCCTGAACGGAACAGCACATGCCCTGACTTTCAATTCCGCGCAGTTTCCCCTTTTTGATCTGAAGACCTCCAGGCAAAAGTGCACCTTCGACAGCTACCGGACAAATCATGCCCGCGACCACATTCGGTGCTCCGCAAACGATCTGCAAAATGCCGCCAAGCTCTTCACTTCCCATATCCACCCGGCATACCACCAGATGATTTGAATCCTGATGAGGTTCGAAAGACAGAATGCGTCCTGTAAATACATTTTGGATATCCTGACCGCTCGTGATGACTCCTTCAACCTTTGAGCCCGAAAGCGTCATAAGTTCGCAGAAATCATGCGTCTCAACCGGAATATCCGTGAAATCTTTCAGCCACTCCATCGGTGCTTTCATGAAATTATCCTCCTGTGGGCCAACACCCATATTGCTACATAAGTTACGTTTTCATGCAATGAATCAATTCGCAGATCTTTATTTAAACTGACGAAGGAATCGAATGTCATTCTCATACAGATTGCGAATGTCATCAATTCCGAAACGACCCATTGCCGTTCTTTCCACGCCGATGCCAAAAGCAAATCCGCTGTATATTTCCGGATCAATGCCGCATCCCGCAAGAACTTCTGGATGCACCATGCCGGCGCCCAACACTTCAATCCAGCCTTCGCCCTTACATACGCGGCAGCCTTTGCCCCCGCAGGACCAGCAGGTCAGATCCACTTCGCAGGAAGGTTCGGTAAAAGGAAAATGATGCGGACGCAGTCGGATTTTCGTATTCTCACCGAACAGTTTCCGTGCAAAAAGCTGAAGCGAACCAACCAAATCTCCCATGGTTACGCCTTTGTCGACAACAAGTCCTTCAATCTGATGAAATATCGGAGAATGTGTGCTGTCGAGAGCATCCGAACGATACACTTTCCCGGGGCATACGACTTTGATGGGAGGCTTATTCGCTTCCATAACGCGTACCTGTACCGGTGAAGTCTGAGTACGAAGCAAAATATTCTCTGTAATATAGAATGTATCCTGGGTATCACGGGCCGGATGCCCCTTGGGAAGACGCAGTTTCTCGAAATTGTATAGATCGTATTCCACTTCAGGACCTTCCGCTATAACATATCCTAACCCTAAGAATACCTCGCAGATTTCGTCGATCGCTTTGTACAAAGGATGGCGAGCGCCCATAGAGACGGGCTGCGCCGGCAATGTAACATCGATTGTCTGTGTTGCAAGCTGCTCCGCTTTTTCCATGGCGCGAACCTGCGAAAGCCGCATAGCGAGCGTGTCTTCCATCTCGGTTCGAATATCATTGGCCAGCTGTCCGATTACAGGGCGTTCTTCCGCAGTAAGCGATCCCATGGCACGAAGTACGGCGGTTAATTCACCCTTTTTACCCAAAAACTTCACTCTCAGCGAATCGGCCTCGGTGGATGTCCGGATGGAAAGCACTTCATTTTGAAATACTTTCCGGATCGTCAGCAGTTCGTTCTTAAGATCACTCATCAAAAAACCTCCCGGAGTTGTCCTATGTGTCGGATTCGATCTTACATGATGTCGGACCGAATTCATAGATATCTGCAGCAAGTAGTAAAAAACCTTCCGTCCAGATATGGGACGGAAGGAAAAAATCCAACCGGATCATCCGATTCAAACGGAAAACACACATCAAGGCTATGCCTTTACCCCAAATCCGACGCAGTGCCTAAATGATATCATTGTACTTTAGGGCTGTAAAGTACGGGTTGCCTGATTTCTCAGCTAGTACGGCCGTCGCCGGTCCGTGTCCGGGGAATATGCGCACATCATCCGGAAGATTCGAAATTTTCTGAACGGATCGAAGCATATCCGGCATGCTTCCTCCAAGATCCGTACGTCCGACTGTCCCTGCGAAAATGGTGTCACCGGAAAACAGACACCGATTCACTCCTTCGTCCGTTTTTTCCTCGAACAAAAGGCACATAGATCCGCCGGTATGCCCCGGCGTGTGGAGAACGGTAATGGTAAAATCGTCTGTTCCTTTCATCGCAAAATCGGCAGGCTTCAAAATGTCCCCATCTTTTAGAGCACAAATCGGAGGCAATACCGTAACCGGAGCGAATGAATGAGAGGAAATATTTTTACGGGAATCCAGAATAACAGGGCATTCCGCCTCATATGCCAGAAGAATACTTCCCGTAGCATTTCGAATGTTCTCAGCTTCAACGATGTGGTCATAATGCGCATGCGTGCAAAAAATGCCTCTGACCTTAAGTCCGTCTAGCTCTAGAGACTCGAGCGGAACACACGGATCCACAATAAATGCGTCTGTTCCAAAAACGATAACGTATAAGTTCGCCTGCAGGGGACCAAACGGGCATATCCGGATTTCCATGGAACGCCTCCTCTAAAAAAACATAGCGCCTATACGCAATTATTGCACGCTACATAGGCGCTGATTCGTCAGCAATATGAGGAATCATGAAAAACCATTACACAATTGAATCCGATGTGAAATGGAGCGGTGCATATTGCGTCAGATCCGGTGCAGCGAGACAATGATTATGTACGGATCAGTTCTCTCCAATCAAGATCGCCGCGGTCGATAGCCAGTATCAGTATTTCTGCCGAAGCCAGATTGGTCGCGTATGGAATGCTGTTATAATCACAGGCTTTGAGCAGCGGGTTCAGCTCATCATAAAACGAAATCTGTGTGTCACGAAGATAGATCACGGAATCGATTTCATTGAACATGGCTCTGGAAGCAAGCTGATCAAATCCACCCGAATAATCCATGGATAAACCGAAAACGTCGAGCTCCGCCGAAGTCTCCAGGAGAGTCGCTGTATTATGTAAAGAATAGAGATCATGTTTGGCAAGAAGCCGGCGATAGGCGATGCAGAAATTGACAAGGAGTTCGTTTTTACGGTTATCCGCTAATAGGACGATCTTCATAATCACAAACCTCCCGCATCCATGGTCTATTTCTCGTATATTGTACAAACAGATGCAAAAATTCGCAAGGGAAATCATGCAATCTGTATCAATTCGATTAACATTCTTCCTGTTCGCATGGAAACATGATCGATCGAATCCAATATGAATGAAAATGTGCGCTGAACCGCGCAAGTATCCGGATATAAATTACGGCGTCGGTGTCGGTGCCGGGGTCGTAACGGATGTAGGAATATCGCCGATGGAAGCATCGGTGTCAACCGTGCCGGT
>JADGQQ010000126.1 GCA_017881645.1 Clostridia bacterium | reverse complement strand
TCGTTATGAATCATCAGCGCAAGCGCCTCAAAATACGGATCATAGAGTCCGAAAAGCACGCCCGCGCCATTATCATCAATACCGGCTGTCTGCGCGCGGTCAAAAGCCGTCGTATGGTACCAGTAATTGCTCTTGGGTCCGGCGATGTGGAATTTCTCGTACGATGGCTTGTGATACGTCTCCTGGAAAAGAATATACGTGCCGATTCCGACCGCCTTGAGCTTCTTGAAGTTCTCAACTGTCGTCGATGCAATGTTGACGTTCACGCGGCGAATCTCGCCCGAAATATCCGACTGCGTTTCGTACACGGTCTTTAAACAGTCGACAATATAATCAATCGAACAGTTCTCATCGTCTTCCCCGGCCTCCATCGCAATGCGCTTATGGCCCATTTTCTCGATTTCCGTAACTTCCTGGCGGATCTCATCCATCGTCAGTTTCCGGCGATTGAACGTGTGGCAGTCGTTATAGCTGCAGTACGCACACCGGTTTACGCAATAATCGCTCACATAAAGAGGTGCGAACATCACGATACGGTTGCCGTAAATCTCTTCCTTAATATGACGGGCAATCTTGAAAAGCCGCGGCAGGTGCTTGTCATCCATTTTCAGAAGACTCGCCACTTCGAGCGTTGTCAGTCCCTCGAACTTTTCGGCCTTGTCCAGAATATGTGAAATCTCCTCGTCCGTCGTCTCGAGCGCCTTTGCCAGAGTCGCCTCGATTTCATCGGGGCGGATAAACTCTTCGATTTCCATGTTTTCAATCAGCATTTTATGTCTCCTCCTGTCAGGTGTAACGCGGTTTTTATGTGACGCAGGCGGACCTGCGAATGTCAGATTCTTACGGCAGTTCGGTTTTCGCCACGGCGGTTTTGACCGTAACGCCTTCAATGCGGCCCAGTTTCCCGGTTAGGCTGTTGATCGCGTCCAGCTCGCCTACAACAGTCAGGCTGATGACCGCGACCGGAACCTCGTCAAAAGGAATTCCCATGCGCCCTTTCACAATGCCCTGAAAATCCGAAACCGTGTCATTAAACGCCTGCTGGCAGTGATGCGGGTTATCCAAAACCGCGGAAATAACAGCAATTCTCTTCATATCTGCAATCCTTTCATCCCAACAAAAAACGCCTTCTCCAACACTGTGGAAAAGACGCATCCAATCATTTTGCCGCTCCGCACCCCGGACAGGAAATATGCCGCAGCACATAAGCCTGAAAACAGCGGATGGTATAAACAAATCTTCGTCTCTTCCGGATCAGGGGCGCAAAGGCCGCTTTTCTGTCAGATTTCTCATTTCATTTTGAGCCAGCGGAGGGGTTTTGTCAATCTGCAGCGAGATAGAATTCCCGCTCAACAACGGACCTTTCATTTTCATCCGTTGATTCCACGGTAATTTTGGTTACAACGGTATGAAAAACCTCCACGATCGATGCAATCTCATCATACGCCCGGCACATCTGGTCATGGTCCTCAAATTGTCCGATCGTCATGTGCGGAATAAACCCGCCCCCACCCTTCCATTCGGGGAGAAACGGCTGCAATATTCCATCGTACAAAGCCGTATGCAGCTCTCTGACCACATCCGCCCCGCCCTGCACGCCGATATACAAATAGCATCCGCCGGGAGACTCCAGCTTTCGTATGCCCTGCAGGGTCAGCGGGAAGCTCCGGATTCCGGAAAGTGCCTGCGCCAGGTGTCTATGCAGAACATCGTCTTCAATGTCGCTGACAAACGGGAAAACCAGCGTAATGTGCGGGCGCACCCGGTGCACCATGTGATCATATCGATTCCGCAGCCCATCAATGACCTGCATATTATCAAAATCCGGAAAAATCATAATGCATCGGTTCTTCATAAATTCGTTCTCCAAATGTCCATTTCTGCAGTGTGCCGAATCGAAAAGAATCTCTTTCTTTGACCGGCGATGGAAGACCGCTGTCCATATCATTATAAAGGAAAAAGCCCTCCGCGGCGATGCTGGAGAAGATACTTGGGCGGGCGCTACGGAAATACCTCTTCCGCGGCGCGGAGCGCCCATCATTCGATGGGATGCCTTTTTTGTGCGCCTTTCGTAAGGCGAAGCCTGAAGATAGCATGAAAAAGCGCATCCTGAAGACTTGCACGGGAATGGAATAGGTCCTTTCCGCGGCGCGGAGCGCCCATCATTCGATGGGATACCTTTTTCGTGCGCCTTTCGTAAGGCGAAGCCTGAAGATAGCATGAAAAAGCGCATCCTGAAGACTTGCACGGGAATGGAAGAGTTCACTTCCGCGGCGCGAAGCGCCCATCATTCGATGGGATGCCTTTTTTGTGCGCCTTTCGTAAGGCGAAGCCTGAAGATAGCATGAAAAAGCGCATCCCATCGAATTGTAATACAAGAGTATTCTTTCCCGCCGCTTTACTATGATAAAATATATCTAAAATATTGTTTATATAGGAAGTGTAGGGATTGCTCATGGAACTCATCGTACTTATGCCGTTTTATAATGAGGAAAAGCAAATTCCGATCTCCATTGGTCGCCTCATTCCATTACTGGATGATCTGAAAATTCAGTATTCTCTCCTTCTCGTTGATGACGGCTCCCGCGATGGAACATGGAATGCCATCCTCAACGGAGTGCAACAATATCCCGACAACGTCCGCGGTCTTCGTTTGTCACGCAATTTCGGCAAAGAAGCCGCGATTTGCGCCGGTCTTGATGTGGCCGATTCCGATGCCGTCATTTTGATGGACGGTGATTTGCAGCACCCGCCCGAATACATTCCTGAAATGCTTCGTTTGTGGCGCGATGAGGGATACGAAATCGTCGAGGGCGTCAAGAGCAGCCGGGGCAAAGAGAGTCTCTCCAGCAAAGTCAACGCTACTATGTTTTATGGCCTTTTTCATAAAGTTTCCGGCTATCAGCTGGCCAATGCGTCCGACTTTAAGCTGCTCGACCGCAAGGTGGTTCTGAAGTGGCGCGAGTTTACGGAGCACAATACGTTCTTCCGGGGATTGTCCGCATGGCTTGGTTTCCGGCGTGTATCTTTTCCTTTTGAGATAGCTGAACGGCAGACAGGTGCATCCCGCTGGTCGCTGCGCAAGCTCATGGCTTTGTCGATCAATGCAATTACTTCCTTTTCCGCTATGCCGCTGCAGCTGATCACAACGATCGGTCTTGTCTTCATGGCGGGTGCTTTGATTCTTCTGGTCCAGACGCTGGTGAATTTCTTTGCGGGTCACGCCGCAAGCGGTTTCACAACCGTAATCGTTGTGGAGCTTGCAATCGGTGCTTGTATTATGATCAGTTTGGGTCTGATCGGAACATATATCGCCCGCATATTCGAAGAAGTGAAAAATCGTCCGCGGTACGTTGTTTCTGATGATACAGACTCGAAGAAATAGTTCGGGTCCAAGAATATTCGTCAACTGACAGAGGAGGAACCATCATGCTGGCAGTTATATATTTAGTCGTTTGTCTTTTTTTCGGAGTACAGTTTCTTCGTCTTCTTTTTCCTGATCCGCAGAGAATCTTTGTCGGGATTGCTCCGCGCAAGGAGACGCTTTCATTGATTCCCACCAATCTTTTCTTCTACCCGGCCGGGTTTGTCATCGGTCTCGTTTTTGTAACCATACTTACATATATTGCTGCATATATTATGACGCCTTTCATGCCGTCCGAAATGCCGGTTATGTACCCTGCCAATATTGTATCGCTCTGTGCCTCCCTTTATTGCGGCAGTCTCTTCTGGCAGAAATGTTTCGCCCGGAGAAATCCCGAGCCCGTCGAGGCGGCCGATCCTGCATCTGAGCAAACAGGTCTCTCCAGACACCGCCTTAGCGGCCATGTTCCGGCAGATTCCCGTCCGCCGGCGAAAGACAGAATGAAAATTCCCGGCTACACCGCATCCGTCGGTTCTGTGCTTTTCTATTTGATTCCGCTTCTTTTCATTACGGCCGGTATCGTATGGCTATTTTTCTATTCCTTTCATGTTACGGGCAGTAACGTGGTTGCCGGTTGGTCGGTCTTCAGTGACCTTTCGCCGCATACGGCCATATTGTCATCCTTTTCGCACGGTGTAAATTTCCCGACAGAATACCCTCATTTCCCCGGAGAAGGGATTCGTTACCATTTCCTTTTCTATTTCCTCTGCGGAAATTTGAATATGCTCGGTATGCGGATTGATTATGCCCTG
This sequence comes from Clostridia bacterium, assembly GCA_017881645.1. Lineage (GTDB taxonomy): Bacteria > Bacillota > Clostridia > Saccharofermentanales > Saccharofermentanaceae > Firm-13. Next base: position 8,103 of record JADGQQ010000126.1, on the reverse strand, counting down.
AACATCCCGTCCATTCTGACAGCAGTTTCCTGCTTGATTCTGCTGGGTGTCCTGGCCGTTTTGTTGAGCGGGAAAAGAATCACATTCATTCTGGCTCCTCTTCTTGTTCTTTTCCGGAGCTCGTACGCGATCGTTGACCAGATCAGAAGTCTGGCCATTGCTCCCGGAGCAACCGTACAGTCCGTCTTTTCCGGCATCCTGTCCAACAAGCAGTGGATCGGGACGACTCCGCACGATTCATGGGGGCTGTGGGCCATCAATGTTTATGCCAATCAGCGGCATCTTCTGTTGGGTGTTGCACTGATTCTTGTTCTACTGTTTCTATTTCTGCCGCATGTCCGTCGTATGTTCCTGCATGTCAGGAAAGCCCAGGGCTGGAAAGCAAAAGTTAACCAGTTCCTCTTCAGCCGTGAGGCGTGGCTGCCCCGCAGGAAGGATCCGATTCGTCCGTATGCACTCGGAGGTGTCGCCGTCCTTGTGGTTGTCTGCATGCCGTATTTTCACGGTTCCGCACTGATCGCCGGTCTGCTGATTCTCTTCTTCCTATCGATTTTCTCCGAAAACCGCGTCACATACGCCGTTGTTGCAGCGGCTGCCGTTGGTTCGTCTGTTTTACAGACACAGTTCTTTTCCGGAGGCGCCGGGAACGTTGTCTCTTTCTCAAATGTCTGGGGATTCATAGTGGAAGACCCGACGGTGCTTCATGTATTGATCTATTTGGCAAAAATCATGGGGGTCGCGTCCATTCTGCTTCTGATATTGCTTTTCGCTCAAAGAAGCGCATATCGAACCATTGTCATCCTTGCTTTTGCACTCCCTGCAGTTCTGGCCTTCGTCTTTCAAACATCGGTCGACATAACTGCGAATCACAAATTTATCCAAATCAGTATAATTCTGTATACAATATTCATTTCCGGATTACTCGCATTCCTTTGGATGCCCTTCACTGCAAACCCAAAGCCCGCAGCCTATCTTGCTGACGCTGATTCTCTCAGCAAACCGGCTCCCGTTCATCCGGTTCGCCGCATCCTGATCTTAATCGGAACGCGAATTCTGGCAGTTCTCCTGTTTATCTCGTTAACTGCAACCGGTATCAGCGAATGGATCGTTTACTACAATATCAATACTTCCGGTGCGACGATGTCATTAAATTCTCCCATGGTTTCATGGATCGAAAATCATACGAAGCCTAAGGATGTTTTTCTAACCGCTTCGTTTACAATGAATTCGTTCTTTCTATCCGGCCGGTCCACATTCTATGGACACCCGTATTATGCTATGACTGCAGGGTATGATACGTATGCGCGCAAGGCCATATATATCGATCTCCTCTCCGGCTGCGGCGGTGATCTGGTACGATTCCGCGCTTTATGCGCACAGGAACATATCGCTTATATCATGATCGACAATACACTGCGTTTCCCGGATGATTCCGCGATTGCTGAAGGCTTTGTTCTGAACGAATCCTTCTTTATCAAGAATCTTGCCGCTGCCGCCGCTTTCCCCAACGAAAATAATACCGTTATCTATTCCGTGAATTAAGATCCCTGTGACCTGAATTCCGCTCCGGAAATGCCCGCTCTGAAAATGCCCGCATACGCGCTCCGGAAATGCCAGCTCCGCCGGTCTTAGCGAGTTAAAAAGGCATCTGCCTCCATGGAAGCAGATGCCTTTATCTAACAATTTCGGAGACACGCAGCCATTCGTTCCTGTGCTCGTCGCACCGCGAATTCAAAAAAACAACTGCGTCGGGTGTTATTCCTCTTCTTCCAATTGATGCTTGTGTGCCTGAATGACCTTAATCTCAACTTCTGCCGGTGCCTGCTCATAGCGGGCATGCTCGATCGTATACCAGCCGCGGCCCTGCGTCATGGACTTGAGGTCCGTGGCATAGGTAGCCATTTCAGATGTAGGCACTTCACATGCAACCGCCGATCCGTCCTCATCTGTATCAATCCCCATAATGCGTCCGCGCCTTTTATTCATGTCGCCCATAATATCGCCCTGTCTGTCTTCGGGGATATGAACAACAACACTGCTGATTGGCTCAAGCAGCATCGGGCTTGCAAGCGAAAGGCCGGTCTTGTATGCAAGGTGGGCCGCAATCTTGAATGCCATTTCAGAAGAATCAACATCGTGATAGGAACCGTCAACAAGAGTGGCTTTCAGATTGACAACCGGGAAGCCGGCGAGTACGCCTTTACTTACGGAATCCTGGAGACCTTTCTCTACTGCCGGGAAGAAGTTGCGCGGAACAGATCCGCCGAATACCTTCTCCTCGAAAACCAGTGTCTCGGTGTCCGTTTCCGTCGGTTCAAACTCGATCCATACGTCACCGTACTGACCGTGACCGCCGGACTGTTTCTTGTGTTTGCCCTGGACTTTCACTTTCTTGCGGATCGCTTCACGGTATGGTACACGCGGTGCCTCAATGGTGGAATCCACATTGAACTTACTCTTGAGCTTGCTGCGAAGCACGGAAATCTCCTGCTCCCCAAGACCGGATATCACGATCTGACGCGTCTCCGCATTCATCGTGACACGGAAAACCGGATCTTCATCCGAAAGCTTATGAAGTCCTGCCACGATCTTGTCGTCTTCACCTTTGGCCCTTGGGACAATGGCCATTTCAAGGCAGGGCGTCGGAAAGCTGATCTTCGGGAGAACAACCGGCCGTGAGCGATCCGTCAACGTGTCGTTGGTCTGCGTAAGTACTAATTTGGCCACAGCCCCGATATCGCCGGCGCCAACCTGATCTATCGGAATCTGTTTCTTTCCCACCATGCAGAAAAGGCTGCCAATCCGCTCTTCTTTTTCCTTGGCGACATTGTAAATCGTGCTGTTCGGCTTCAGGACGCCGGAATAGACCCGGAACAAACTGATGCGCCCGACAAAAGGATCAGCAATTGTCTTAAACACAAATGCGGCCAGCGGATCTTTCTCGCTGCAGGCGATTGTGACTGCTGACCCGTCCGGTGCCGTTCCCTGCACGGGTTCTTTCTCCCCGGCAGCCGGCGTATCTTTGGAGATACAGTTCATAAGGAACTCCACGCCCCAGTTACGGTATGCAGAACCAACATAAATCGGATGAAGACTTCCGTCACGGAATCCGGCATGTACGCCTCTTCTGAATTCATCCTCAGAGAAAGCCTCTCCGGCAAAATATTTCTCCATCAAAACTTCGTCACTCTCAGCGACGACTTCGTTGACGGATTCCTGGAGCTCGGTTATGCGATCCGTATAGGCCGCCGGTACAGGCATCTCCGTCATAGCTCCGGTTTTCTCATCTATAGAAAACGCTCTCCGGTTCATTACGTCCACAATACCGGTCATGCGCCCTTCAGCCATAATCGGCAGAGAAAGCGGAATGACACCCGGGCCGTAGTTGTCACGCATACGTGCAGTAACAGCTTCAAAGTCCGCATTCGGCTCATCCATGCGATTCATAAAAAACAGGAAAGGTACGTTGCGCTTCTTCAGCAGGCGAATGGCTTTCTCTGATCCTACAGAAGTACCGCCTTTGGCACTTATCATAACGATCGCACTGTCAGCCACCCGAATCCCGGCCATCGTTTCACCCAGAAAATCAAAATCGCCGGGAGTGTCAATGATGTTCATCTTAGAACCCTTCCACTCACACGCGGCAATTGTCGTATTTATTGAAATTTTGCGTTTAACCTCTTCAGCGTCAAAGTCCATTGTCGTGCTGCCGTCTGCTGCTCTGCCGAGGCGGTCAATCGCCTTCGAACTGAACAGCATTGCCTCAGCCAGGGCTGTTTTACCGGATCCGCCATGTCCCAGCAAAGTGATATTGCGGATCTTGCTTGCTGGATAATTCATCATGAATCTGTCCTCCTTAGTATAGCTAATGTTCCAATTATACTATGTAAGGTGAACAACTGCCACTGTCAAAATCGCGTATTTCATGTGCATTTTGTGTGCACTTTGACTCTTTTCTTAAAAATCGTATCTACGGTAAAAATCGCAAGCGCAATCGCTCCCGCAAACTCCATCGTTGAGAAAAAATACATCGTTGCATCCGCCGGCCGGCTTTCGATCAGGCTGTATACAATATGAAACATGCCTGCACCCGGCACAAAGGGAAAGATGCACGGAATGAGAAAAACCGTCACCGGCATCTTCACGATTCTTGCTGCGGCATGTGAAAGAACGGCAACCAGAAGGGATGCCGCAAAAGTTGAAAGAACCGTTGCTTCGGATCCGCGGGATACCAGCAAATTCAAAAAACTCGCCAAAACTCCGATCCCTCCGCACAGCATGGCCTGCCGGACAGGAACCTGAAATAATAGCGCTGCACCCGCTGCGGTCAGAAATCCGCCGATCAGAACAAGAATATGCAAGTCCATCGTTCCCTCCTTTATGGAATCATCCGGAATAAAAACAATCCGGCGCCCACACCCACGGCTACAGCGGTTGCAATAATGAAAGCCTCCACGCCGCGCGCAGTGCCGGACTGGTAATCTCCATGAAGCAGATCCCGGATTGCGGTCGTAATGGATACGCCCGGAACCAACGGCATGATCGAGCTTATAATGATGAGATTCGTATTCGAATCAGCTGAAAACAATCTTGTCATAATGGATGCCAGAAAAGCGACGCCCGCCGCCCGGATCAGATCATGGAAGAAACGCACCAGCGATGTTCGGATCATCACTTTTCGAATCAGTGCCAGCCACGTGCCGGTAACCAGGCAAATCAAACCCGACGCAATATCCTGCCCGCCAAAAAGCATATAGAAACAAACCGGCAAAAAGAACAGGAGGAGCATCATCGCCCACTCAGGATACCCTTTGCTCTGCTTGATCTCCTCTAATGTACCGGACGCCTCTTCAAGTGACATTTTGTTGTCACACAGCGCTCTGGCGACCTTATTGACCCGTGCGACGCGAGCGAGGTTATGTTCCCTGTCGGTAACACGCCGCAGCGTCGTCAGCGTATCGGAATCCGGATCGCGAAGCGTCATAATAATGCATGTCGGTGTAACGAAGGATTCCGCAGCCTCAATACCCGAAAGCCGGAGGAGCCGGTGAATCGTATCTTCCACCCGATAAATTTCCGCACCGCTCGACAGCAGAATCTCTCCGGCCAGAAGCGTAACGGAAAAAAGTGTTTTTACATCCAGAGACGGTTTCGTCTCCTGCATATTCGAACCCTCCTGACACAAGAATCTTTTCCTACATTCTAACAAAAAAAGAACGCCCCGGCCGTGATTTTCAAAAATCACATCCGGGGCGCTCAAGAATGCAGGGAATTGGGATTATACGTTGAAGAGGATGTCGCCGTAGGTCGGGAAAGGCCACACGTCCTGATCAACCATCATCTCAAGCTCGTCCACCGGCACACGCAATGCAGCCATGGCCACAAAAACGTTGTCCCGATAGTATGCCGCCTGATCGCCGACACTTCCGTCGAATGCAGCTGCCTTGTCGTTCTCCGCCTCAAGCTTCAAAAGAGCGGCCTTTGTTACAGCGAGCTTTGCCGAAATCTCTTTCAGCATACCGGCCTGAACCGAAACATCGCAGCCTTCTGCCGCAGCTTTCACCGTGGAGATGGACTTCGCCATGGAGGTCACGAACTTGATGACTGCCGGGATGATCTGCTTGGATGTCATGTCGATCATCGTACGGGCTTCAATGTTGATGACTTTGATGTAGTTCTCGTATGTAATTTCCGCACGTGAATGCAGTTCGACCTCATTAAGAACATGGTGCTTCCCGAAAATCCGGACACTCTCCGGTGTGGTGAGAGCCGCTACGCTGGCAACAGTTGACTTAATATTCGGAAGACCTCTTCTCTCTGCTTCCTTCAGCCACTCTTCCGAGTAGTTGTTGCCGGCAAAAATAATCTTCTTGTGTTCCTTCACGTTTCTGCGGATAAGTTCCCAGACAGCCTTATCAAAGTCGTCCGCTTTCTCAAGCTCATCGGCAAACTGTGAAAGAATTTCGGAAACGATTGTGTTCAGTACGAAATTCGGTCCTGCAATGGATGCGGACGAAGGTACCATACGGAATTCGAACTTGTTGCCTGTAAAGGCAAAAGGTGAAGTACGGTTACGGTCGGTTGCATCTTTGTTCAGGTTCGGAAGGCTGGCTACGCCGGTATCAAGGATTCCGCCGACTTTCGTGTGGTCCAGTTTGCCGGCTTCGATCTGCTCAAGAATATCATCCAGCTGTTCACCGAGGAAAACCGAGATGATGGCAGGAGGAGCTTCGTTGGCGCCAAGACGGTGGTCGTTGCCCGGATTTGCAGCGGACAGACGAAGAAGCGGAGCGTAGGTGTCTACGGCATTCAGAATTGCGACAAGGAACAGCAGGAACTGAATGTTCTCATGCGGATTATGTCCCGGATTCAGAAGGTTCACGCCGTCATCCGTGCCGATAGACCAGTTGTTGTGCTTACCGGAACCGTTCACGCCTGCAAAAGGCTTCTCGTGCAGGAGGCAGACAAGGTTATGGCGCTCGGCGACCTTCTTCAGGGTCTCCATGACAAGCTGGTTGTGATCCGTTGCAACATTGGTCGTGCCGTAGAAAGGCGCAATCTCGTGCTGTGCGGGAGCCACTTCGTTATGCTGCGTCTTGGCGGGAATGCCAAGCTTCCACATTTCAACGTTCGCATCCTTCATGAAGGCTGCGATACGCTCCTTAATGGATCCAAAATAATGATCTTCCAGTTCCTGACCCTTGGGAGGCATCGCTCCGAAAAGTGTGCGTCCTGTAAAAATCAGGTCTTTTCTCTGCAGATATTTCTGCTTGTCGATAATGAAATATTCCTGTTCCGGTCCGACGGAAGCAATAACATGCGTTGATGTCGTATTTCCGAAAAGCTTCAGAATACGAAGCGCCTGCACATTCAGGGCTGCCATGGAACGGAGAAGAGGTGTCTTCTTGTCAAGAGCTTCTCCGGTATAAGAGCAGAAAGCCGTCGGGATAACAAGCGTTACACCGGCAGCATCTTCACGAATGAAAGCAGGAGATGTACAATCCCATGCTGTATAACCGCGGGCTTCAAATGTCGCACGGATTCCGCCGGACGGGAAAGATGAAGCATCCGGTTCGCCCTTAATAAGTTCTTTGCCTGTGAAATCAAGAACTGCTCTGCCTGAAGAATCCGTTGAGATAAAAGCATCATGCTTCTCAGCTGTGATTCCGGTCATCGGCTGGAACCAATGAGTATAGTGCGTTGCACCTCTCTCCAAAGCCCAGTCTCTCATAGCGGCTGCCACTACATCAGCGATTGCGGGGTTCAAATCCCCTCCATTATCAATGGTAGCCTTCAGCTCTTTGTAGACTCCTTTAGGAAGTCGGCGACTCATGACCGCATCGTTAAATACGTTCATTCCAAAAATGTCCATTACTTTGATTGCATCAGTCATTTTCTTTGGCTCCTCTCGTTATTGCTTAATAAAAAATAAGAAGGCATCTTCATTTAAGTGAAAACGCCTTCGTCTCAATGGAAGGCATTATATCATCGTTTTTCACGCTTGGGAAGAGGGGATTTTTTCCGTCCCTTCAATCTCATTCGGCGATAAGGCAACACGTTCAAATATCAATATGACACGGTCTTCTTTAATGGCGGTTCCGGATGAAAGAGAGTACTGCTCTGATGCACCCAGAGACGCCTGAAGTCTTCCGCCTTCATCATTCACCAGACTGTGCAGCTTCCATCCGCCGGGTCCACGCTTTGTCAGAATTCGGGAAATCGCCTCAGAATCCACTTCTCCGGTAGCCTTGTGCTTGATAATTTCAACCTCGTACTCCATCGGAACGGATACGGGTTTAAATTCACCGGGGCCCTGAGATGAACGAAGTTTTTCGATCTTCTCTTCCATTTGCTCGATCGCTTTCCGTGAAGCTTCAATCTGCTGAGCTAACGCATCGGCTCTCTTCTCTGCCTCTTCCTTCGCAGCCATTGCCTGTCCTGCCAGAAGGATATTTTCTTCAATTTGTTTTGCCATACGACCCTTCTCACTCTCGCTGATCGCCGCTTCCTTAAGTGCAACTGCACGCTTCTCCGCTGCGATAATAATCTGTTCCGCCTCATCTTTGGCCGACAATCGAAGTTCTTCAGTCTCCTGCTTCGTTG
>JADGQQ010000125.1 GCA_017881645.1 Clostridia bacterium | reverse complement strand
TTTTCCTCCTCATGAAGCAGATACTGATATACAACCTTATCTTTTTCAGAAGCGGCTTTGCCCGAAAGAATCGTATACTGCCGGATGCTCTTCTTTTCCATCTCACAAGCCATGCGATATGCATCGAGCTGCGTCGGCGTAGGACGAATTTCATTCTTAAAATCATTTATCCCCATGAAAATATTCTTCACCTTCGCAAGCGTTTCACTATCTGTGAGTTCTTCCGGTGTTTCCCCGACAATTCTTCGCAGGATTACGGCATGCTGCCTTTCATCCGCAGCGAGCAATTCAAATACCCGAAAGAGTGCTGTATCTTTGTGAAGTTCCGCCTGGTCTGAGTAATACTTAACCCCATCCAATTCGGTCTGTATGGCAAATTCTAATGCGTCCATAAAAATACCTCCTGCATTGTCTATTTTTATATTGAAATTTATATGACAAGTCCGCCGTTCGGGCTGATCACCTGGCCGGTAATAAACCCTGCATTTTCGGAAGCCAGAAAAAGAATGACGTCCGCTATTTCCTTCGGGGTGCCCATGCGCCCCAGGGGTGTCTGATCGCACAATTCCTGTATTTCCTCCGAAGTCAGATCCTGATTCATTTCCGTATCAATCACACCGGGAGCCACACAATTGACCGTAATGTCGGATGGCCCCACTTCTTTGGCGAGAGCGCGTGTAAAGCCGATAACGGCTGCTTTCGCCGTGGAATACGCAACCTCACAGGATGCACCGGTTATCCCCCATATCGAAGATACGGTAACGATGCTGCCTGTTTTTCGCGAAATCATTCCGGGAAGGACCGCCTTCGTAATGTTATACAGTCCGGTTACGTGTGTCTGAATCATATCCGCAAACATTTCAGGCGTCACATCCGAAAAAAGCTGCTGGCCTGCGATTCCGGCATTGCTGACGAGAACGTCCACTGCGCCAAATTGCAGATTTGCTTTTTGAACTGCATGATGCACGGCTGCAAAGTCCCTGATATCGGCAGAAATAGCAATGGCTTCATGACCTTCCTGGAGAAGCCGCACAACCAGATCCTCCGCACGTTTTGCGTTCCTGTGATAAAGAATCGTCACGGCATATCCTTCATTCGCAAATGCCTCGGCCGTTGCTGCTCCGATGCCGCGCGAACCGCCGGTAATCAAAACGTGAAGTCTGGCTTTTCGCATTTTGGCTCCCTTCCTTTCCATTACTTCTTTATTTTCATTATATGCTTATGTTACTGTCTTGACGAATCATCTGCAAGTTCATTTCAAGCATCTGCGGCAAAACATAATGAATCTATGCAATTAAGTTGCGGTTTGCATCAAATGAGATTATCATCTCAATAGTAGAAAAAGATAAATGAAAAGCGAGGTACCCTGCATGCCGACCTTCACAACAAGCAATATTGATACCCCTGATATTGATCCGGATGCATTAACCGTACGTTTACTTGGCCCGGAGCCTGATGCTGACGATCTGGTAAAGGCACCTGAAAATGTTACCATGCCTGAGGAACTGCAATCTTCCCCCGAGGAAATAGCCGGCACTGCCGTTGAATCCAACTCGGCTCCTGAAGAATACGCTCCTGTATCTGATGAAACTCCTTCCTCTTCCGATTCCATCATTTCAATGGATGTAGAATCTCCCGAAGATTCGAATGTTCCGCCGGACATGGAATCTCAAGATGAAGAAGAAATCAAAGCCATTGAAGAAATGCTTCGAAGCAGGAAATCAAAAAGAAAAGCATTGCTGGCCACAAAGATAGAGAAACCGGCAAAAGTTAAAAAGCCTGTCAAAAAAATCGATCCGTTCGTCATTGTATTCGCTGTTGTCGCGACTTTGCTGATTATTGCTTTCGTTATTTTCTTCGGAGGCTTCTTTAAAAAGACTGCGAATCTCGGAATGACTATGAATCAGTTTTCAACAAAATATGAAAAGACCGCGGCATTTGGTGTTCTGAAGGAATTCGGTTTCTTGTTTCCCGAAGTCACGTATGATGACTCAACAACTGATAAAGATCTCAGCAATTTTTCCGGAATCGTCGAAAATACAGCCAATTATTCCGTCGCCGTATCCGGATCCGTGACTAAATCGGATTCCATAATCAAGGCGGTCCGCGTGTACATACAAGTGACAAGCAGCCAGAGTTTTGATGATCTGTGCTTGCTGTATGCTCCTTATGTCCAGGTATTTTATCCCAATATGAGCACAAAGGACGCTACAGCCTATCTTTCCACATTGTATACAAGTAAAGATCCGATAACTGTAAAAGGGTCATTTGGATTAGCCATGAGACTGGAAAAAGAAAAGGATTATTCGTATTGCGTACTTGATATCATCTCATCCAAAGATGCTAAGAGCTACAGAGAAGCGTTTACTACGACCGGCACACAATCCGAAACGACCGCAGCTGCTTTGGCAACTGCTACGCCCGCTGCATCCTCCTGATATCCCTTCCTCCTAATCGAATGGTGTGAACGGATAATTGACCTATAAAGACAACCAAAACATAAAGATAAAACAGACTCCGGGAAGCAATCCCGGAGTCTGTTTTTTGCAATGATATGTAGATGATTCTTCTTCGTTATTTCAGAAGATAGTTGTAGTACTCATTGTAATAGTCCGAGTAGTGTCTAACTACAGCTTTGTATTGAATCAGTTCACCGATGTTGCGAATAATCAGCATACAGCCAACAGCTATCAGAATCACAAATATACTGCGAATACCGGCGACATCATGCGATGCCTCACGAAGCTGCGAGTACAGAAGGATTGCAGCAAACAGGAACACAAGCGTTAAGAATATATTTGTAAGAGATGCGCCGTCGATGACTTTATCAAACAGCAAACCAATAAGATACGCCGGCAGCAGCGGAAGAACGGCAAGTCCTGTCAGCGCAACCGTGGACGGAAGCGAAAGTTTGTTGAGCTTGAACACACTGGCGAAAAGGAAGATCCCGAACACAAGCGCTGCAAAGCAGAGTAAATCAATAAACAGCGTGCCAAATGCATACTGTGCGACATATCCCTTCATATATCCATTAAGACCATTTTGACTGAAAAAACTAACAAAAAAGTGAATCAGAATATATGCGCCAAATGAGATTAAGCCCCATAGCCAGAAACTATCTTTGGCCCGGCTCGAAACAGCCTGCACAGGGTTAGAAAAGTAATCCTTGAAGAACGATTGAATATCCGCGCCGATATTGGATGGTGCCTTTGGCTGTGTCGGTGCCGCAGCTGTAAATTGCTGTCCGCAAAGAGGGCAATATGCACTCCCGTCTGCGATTTCCTTACCACATTTCGTACAAAACATTTTTAATACCTCCTTATAATCTTACAAAAACAAGTCCTTTTGAATGTGTAAATTCCCTTGCTTCATGATAACACATTATTCCGTTTCGTCCATAATGATCTCTTATAACTATGTATAAATCTTTTTGAATGTTTTCGGGAACAAAGATCGTCCCGCAAGTTTTTTGTTCAAATGCCTTTTGCCTTTACATCGAGCAAATTGTATCCTTTAGCATTCTGAAAATACTCACACTGGTTCGCTGACACTTCATGCGATCCCATGCGAATCGATAGAAATTTATGAATTGACATAGAAACGACTTATGATAGAATTGTATAGGCGTCGGGGTGTAGCTCAGTTGGCTAGAGTGCTTGCTTGGGGTGCAAGAGGTCGCCAGTTCAAGTCCGGTCACTCCGACCATGTAAAAACCTCAGAGATAACTTCTCTGAGGTTTTTGCAATTTCATCAGCAAATAAGTCTCATTAATATACGGAGGGAAATATCTGGTTGAGGCACTTGCTAAATGATGCTCTTCTTCATCTCGATAACCATTTCTCGAATACAGACATTGCTTGACAAGCTTAGAAGATACCTTATTGACTTCAATATATCTTCAGGTTGAATCATCTCATCATCACGAAAAGGAGTTCCGGATTCTTTTGCCATTTCTGTGTTAACCCAGCCGGGACATAATGATGTAAAACATATCCCTTCCGGAGCATACTCACGA
>JADGQQ010000124.1 GCA_017881645.1 Clostridia bacterium | reverse complement strand
TGCGTTTCTGCAGCAAATTGTGCGGAAGTATTTGTAGGTGATTGCAATGGAAGAAATCAAGAAGTGTATTAAGGAAGTCGGACAGATTTTGGATCGTACCGTGGGCATCATGGACACCTCGGGTCTGGTTATCGCATGTACGGACGCATCCTGGGAAGGCACAGAAGATTCCTCGGTCCGCGCGGTTCTTTTGTCGGACGATTTCATCGCGAGCAACGCAGGTAAGACATACATTAAGATTCAAGTAGGAGACCAGACGCAGTATATCGGATTTATCAGCGGAACGGATGTGACATCCCGGACCTATCTGGAGTTGATTTCGCAATGGATCCGCGCAGCTCTGCGGGAACGCAATACGGATGCCGAGCGGGAGACCTTCATTAAGAATATTCTGCTGGAGAATGAACTGCCGGGTGATATTCCTTTGAAGTCCAGAGAATTCAAAGTTCCATACGCAGTCCGGCGCATTGTTTTTCTCATCCGTGTCGCACAAAGCGAAGGACCGTCCTGTGTGGAGATTCTGCATAATCTTTTCCCGGACCGGAAGACGCATTATGTTCTTGCGATGGATGAAGAGACCATTGTCCTTTTATCCGACCTGGGTGACAACTATGATGTTTCAGTGGATGAGACCAGTAAGACGATCCTGGATAATCTGAACACCGAATCCATGTCCCGCGTTTTTATCGGCATCGGCATGGCGGCCGAGACTATGAAAGATGCGGCAAAATCCTACCGTGAAGCTACAATGGCCCTTCGCGTGGGCAGCATTTTCGAAAATGACCGTTATGTAATGCGATATGACAAGCTCGGACTGGGACGTCTGATTTATCAGCTCCCGCCGACGCTCTGCAATATGTTTTTGGATGAGGTTTTTCCGAAAGGCGCATATGAAGCACTTGATTCGGAAACTCTGCTCACCATCTCGAAGTTTTTCGAGAATAATCTGAACGGAAGCGAGACTTCCCGGCGCCTCTTTGTGCACCGCAACACACTCGTTTATCGACTGGATAAAGTGCAGAAAATCACAGGTCTGGATCTGCGCAGTTTTGATGATGCCGTGCTTTTCAAGCTCGCATCCATGGTGCGCACCTATCTGGAAAAACAAGATAAGAACGGACGACTTTCAGCCAGTAAATGGTGACAGTCGATCAAGGGGGAAGACGGTTGATTCGTTTTGACAATGTACATAAGACTTACAAAACGGGGACGGATGCTCTTCGCGGCGTCAGTTTCAAGGTAGAGGACGGCGAATTTCTATTTATCATCGGAAAAAGCGGTTCCGGTAAATCAACGATCATCAAGCTGATCACAAGAGAAGAGAAGCCGACACAAGGTTTCGTTTTTGTCGACCGATTCCCGATCTCAAAAATGCAGAGATCTCTCATTCCGGTTCTCCGGAGACATATCGGCATGATATTTCAGGACTTTCGACTGATTGAGAGTAAGAATGTATTCGAGAACATCGCTTTTGCCGGCGAACTCGTCGGGATGCCCCGGAAGAAGCTCATTCAAACGGTGGATATCGTGCTGAGCGTCGTAGGTTTGCGGAATAAGGCGGCAGCGATGCCGCAGGAACTCTCCGGCGGTGAACAGCAGCGCGTAGCCATTGCCCGGGCCATGGTAAACGATCCCAAGCTAATTCTTGCGGATGAACCGACCGGCAATCTGGATCCGCAGACGAGTGAATCCATTATGGCGCTTTTGGAAGAAATCAACCGAAACGGCACTACCGTGGTGATATGCACGCATGACAGCAACCTGGTCGACCGCATGAAGAAAAGAGTCATTGAAATTGAAGCAGGCCGTATTATCCGTGATGACATGGACAGCGGATATACAGTGTGTGCCGTCGCACCGCATGCCGAGGGAGGAAAATCATGAGCATCCGCGCATTTTTCAACTCGATTCGGGAAGGTTTTCAAGGCATGCTGCGTCATCCGCTTGTTACGCTGGCATCCATATCCACAATTCTCCTCATGCTTCTTATCATGTCCATGTTTATTATCTTTTCAGCGGACGCCCGACATATTATGAAAAATGTCGGTCAGCAGCCGCCGATTGAAGTGTACATGAAGCTGAACGGTTCAGAAGAAGAGCGGGCGGCCATCACAAAATATCTGAGCGAAGATAAGAAACAGGTTCTTTTCTTTGAAGCGGCAACACCGGAACAGAATTATAATCAGTTCAAAACGAACCTGGGTTCCAGTTCATCCATTCTGGATGATTTTGATTACAACACATATCTTCCTTATACCTATCGTGTCCAGTTGGTTAAGCCGTCTTTTGCGGGGGATGTTGTTATGCACCTCGAAGCTTTTCCGGGCGTAAACAAGGTCATGCAGGAACAGCAGGTTATGATATTTCTGACAAAGGCGATGAATTGGGTAAACGTCGGAACGGCTTCAGCCTTTGCGGTTCTCTTTCTAATTTCGCTCTTTATCATTTCAAATATGGTGCGAATTTCCGTTTATTCAAGAGCGACGGAGATTTCAATCATGAAATATATCGGTGCGACAAATGCCTACATCCGTTTGCCATTTGTGGTGGAGGGTGCTATGGTGGGTCTGATCAGTGCTGTATGTGCATGGGGTATTACCTATCTGGCCTACAGCAAAATATTCACCATGCTGATGTCGAAAGTTGATCCCGGAAGTTTCTACGCGATCCTTCCGATGCATTCACTTTCCACACTCGTTCTTCTGGTCTGTGCTTTTTCCGGAGTCCTGATCGGCGCATTCGGAAGCGGAGTATCGGTTCGCAAATACATTCAGGTCTGAGTCGGAGGACATATAATGAATAAGCTGAGCCGTATAAAAACATCGTCAGTCCCGGTGCGGAACACAAAGCGCATCCGATATCTGGCGCTCGCACTGTGCCTGGTTATGCTGGTGGCTTTGCTGGGATCCTCCAGACCTTTCAGCACACATACCATCGTTCACAATGCAGCAACTGCACAGGATATAGCAGATGCCAAGAAGAAAAAAGAAGATGCGAAAGCCCAGATCGATGAGGTGCAGACCAAAGTTGACTCGCTGAAAGATGAGAAAAGCGGTCTGGCGTCGGATCTTGCCGATCTGAATCAGCTCAGCGTCGAACAGAAGGCACAATATGAGACGATCGCTGCTGAATTGGAAGCCGCCTTAACGGCTAAACAGGATGCACTTGACGAATTTCTGACATCTCAGGATACCCTGCAAACCAAGAAAACACAGTATTCGGAACGCATGAGTACGATGTTTGAATACCAGAACCGGTCTTTGTTTGAAATTGTTCTCGAATCTGACAGTGTTGCAGGATTTTTCACGAATCTTGAAATTATTTCTCTCGTGGGTGAAGCGGATCAGCAGGCACTCGACGAACTGCAGGCTGCAATGGATGACGCGGAGCTGAAGAGTGCGTACGCACAGCAGCAGGCTACGGATATGCAGGCTGTCGCGGACCAGAAACAGGCGGAGCTTGACGCATTGGAAGCGCAGATCGGCACGACGACGGATGCACTTGACGAGAAGAATACCGAGCTTTCGGATTGGGAACAGAAGGAAGACGATCTGAATGCAAAGGCAAATGAACTTGATTCCGTGATCGCCTCGCTGCAGAAAGAACTTGCCAAACAGCAGTCCGGTACATCTGTTGCCCCTCCGCAGGGATCAATGACCTGGCCATACCCGGGAGACTATACGGTCTATTCAGGATTTGGTATGCGCATGCACCCTATTTATCATGTTA
>JADGQQ010000014.1 GCA_017881645.1 Clostridia bacterium | reverse complement strand
TATCGTTTCTGCGAAGAATAATCTCTCCGAAGAGGTAATGGATGCTCAGAAGAATGCAGATCTTTCTGGTAATTATCGTGCTCTTGTCGATTTCGACAACGGGCATTTTTTGCATTTATTTTCTCGGGCAGTATTCCGACCGGATGAACGTTCAGATGCTGGCATCCGCCAGTGAACTCTATCACCGTGAACTTTCGGCCGGACAGACATATGAACAGGCCAGCGTGTCCTGCCAGACGGTTTTCGCAGACGAGTCGATGAAGCTGCGTATCACGGTCGTCGATGCGGATGGTGTGGTTCTCTATGATAACCAGCAGAGCGCCGCCACAATGGTGAATCATGCGGGCCGGAAGGAAATAAAAGACGCATTTGCAACAAAAGGAACAGCGACACAAAAACGGCACAGCGCGACGCTGAACATGGACATGCTCTATTTGGCAAGGTATTATCCTGATCTCAACGAAGTTATCCGGTCATCTGTTCCCCTGGAAATTTATCAGAAGGGCATACAGCAGATGCAATATGCTTTTGCAGGAGTTATGTCGGCATCTCTTCTGCTTTTGGGAGCACTCGGCTATTTCTATTCCCGCAGACTTGTACGGCCTCTTTTCGAATTGCGCAGTGCAACCGAATCCATGGCTGCATCGAATTACTCCGTTCGCGTACAGACAAACAGCAGCGATGAAATCGGCGCTTTATCCAAGGCTTTTAACAGCATGGCGGATCAACTGGAAAAAGAAGTCCGCGACCTGGAAGAGAAAAATGATAAGTTGGCCGAACTTCAGGTAATGCGCGCGGAATTTGTGGCGAACGTCAGCCATGAGCTCAAAACACCGCTGACTTCGATTCGGGGATTTGTGGAAACACTGCGAAACGGACACATAAAGGACCCGGCGGTTCAGGAGCGTTTTCTTGAGATCATCGACATTGAAGTGGAAAGACTCCATCAGCTGATCAGCGATATTCTGGAATTGTCGGAAATTGAGGGCATGGAAGGTGAACTTGAGCTGCAGAAGTTCGATCTCTCGACACTTCTCGACGATGTTGCAACGCTTCTCGATGATAAAGCAACGGACAGCAACATATCAATAATTGTGGAGGACTGCGAACAGCTGCCGGTCCTTGCAAGTAAATACCGAATTAAGCAAATATTGATCAATCTGGTGGATAACGCCATTAAATATAACAGGGTCGGCGGTAAAGTATATATTCGGGCGACGCGGGAACCGGACCGGATGATCGTGATCCGGGTAAAAGACACCGGTGAAGGAATTGCTCCCGAACATCTGCCAAGGGTTTTTGAACGTTTTTATCGTGTAGACAAAAGCCATTCCCGTCAAATGGGCGGAACCGGGCTGGGTCTGTCCATAGTCAAACACATTGCACAGCTCTATGCAGGAACGGCAACGGTGGAAAGTATCGAAGGCGCAGGAAGCACCTTTACGGTTCGCCTTCGCATCGCAGACGATCTTTCCTGAATTTTATGTGCGAAGCATGAACTTGTGATAATCTACTTAAGACAAGGCAGGTGATTTGATTTGGACTATACATGGCCGGATTTTGTTGATGAGTGCAGACACTGCACAAATTGCAGTCTTTCTTCCTCACGTAAGAATGTCGTTATTTATCGAGGTGCAATTGAAGCGCCCCTCATGTTTGTCGGAGAAGGCCCGGGTGCGCACGAGGATGATCAGGGCGAGCCGTTTGTCGGGCAGGCCGGACGTCTTCTGAATCTTCTGCTGGAAGCTTACGGGTTTACTCCGAAAGATTATCATATATGCAATATCGTCAAGTGCCGTCCGCCCGAAAACCGGATTCCGACACGGGACGAGGCAAAATGCTGCATGCCGCTCCTGGCAAAGCAAATTCGATTTGCAAAACCGAAAGTCATCGTTCTTCTTGGAAGTACGGCATACAAATATTTTCTGAATCCGGACGAACCCATCAGTAAGGCACGCGGAAACTGGATTGAAAAATCCAAGTATCTGATTATGCCGACCTATCATCCAGCCTACATTTTGCGCAACAATCGCGAAAGGATTACCCTTTGGCAGGATATGGGTCTTGTTCGGAAAAAGATGGAAGAACTGGGTTTCATGGAGCCGCTTTCTTTGGATCCGGACATGCCGGCCGGCAGAGGATAAGGCAGAAATCACTTCATCACCTGAAAATGGGCGGTATGGGCGCAATGATGATTCGCGGAATTATGAAGAACAAGAACGTATCTGTTCATTTAGCAGGTTTGATCTAACAAACAAAAAGACCGGCAGGAGAACTCTCCAGCCGGTCTTTACTCGATTCAATGATTGAAAGTCCTATTGCTTCTTTTTCCTGTTGTGCCGTTTTGTAATCAGTCGAACGATACAGATAGTTCCGACAACAACGCCGCCGATGAGAATGAGCGGAACGATGAGATAACTGAGGACGATAAATATGGCACCAATTGCATTTAAAGTGAAACTGCCGCTGTTGGTGAAACCTTTCTGAATACTCTGCCATACATATTCAAAACTCCATCGTGCAACGACGCCTTTGTTCGGATCAACTTCCGGAGAGGATGGAATGACCGTCTGCGCAATTGAAATGATGACGGTTGAATACCCGACTTGATTGTCCATTAACCGGATCTGCCCCTTCAAGACCTCGATTTCCTCCTGCACGCTGTTCAATTCAGATCGAACGGCGAGAATATCATCTATCTTGACGGCTTGTCCCATAATAGCTAGAAGCTGCGTTTCCTGCGCTTCTGCATTTGTTAAGCGTGACTGAACATCATAATACTGATCCGTTACGTCCTGAGAACTCATTTCTGAGTGAAGTATTTTTCCGAGAGTACCCACTTCCTGTGTAAACTCCTTCAATTTGTCGGGAGGAATCCGAAGTGAAATGGATCCGATTGATGCTGTATCCTGCTGCGAAAATGAAGAATCTGCAACATATCCGCCTAACGCTACTGCGCTCGCAGTGAGATCGTCCATTGTAAGAGCGGTGTCGGCGACTTCAAGATTCATATTTACGGTAAAAATAATTTTCTTTCCGGACTCATCGGCATTACCGACATCCATATTGGGCACTGCACCGTTCGTATCCACAGTTGTACCGTCATAGGATGCGGGAGTTTTACTGTCCGATTGTATCGTTCCGGAAGGTGAAGCCTCATCAGCGACAGACAGGTTTCTGGCGCTTTGTTTAGATGAACAGCCGGTTGCCAGAACAAGTAGAATTGCCGAAACAATGACGAAATACTTTATTTTTTTTAACATAGCATATTCCTCCTTCAAATAATTAAATTATGAAACCGGAATACCTTAATGTCAACCGGAGACGGAAAGTCGAAAACGTACCGATAAGCAGAAATGCGGCCGGATACGTTGTCTCTTCATCCCGTCCGGGAAGTTGTCATAACACTCTTGCGTATACAGGAATCATTTGATATACTTTTCTCCGTTGGTTACGCATCGTTTGTGTCCAGAGCACGCGGACCATGTTGGCTTTGCCGAATTGTGTAACGGTAGCACGACTGCCTCTGGAGCAGTTTGTCTGGGTTCAAATCCTAGTTCGGCAGCCAGAATAGAGAAACCCTGTGACGCAGGTCGCAGGGTTTTTTTGTGTCCTGCATGCACAAGCAATATTCCATCGTAACGCGTCGCAATCCTGTTTTCATATGATAAATCCTGCCCGCTGCAAAAAGGAAAAGTTATGGAAACAAAAATCATTTGTTGACAATTCGAAAATAGATTGTTAGGATATGCTGCGAAACAAAAACGAAAATGACATAAAACAATCAAAAGGACATTTATTGACGCCATAGTTGGAGGCATACATGATTAATCTGGAAAGACGTAAAAAAATACTGGAACTTCTTGAGAAGGAAGGACAGGTCACAACAGGTGAACTTGAATCGAAGCTTGGAGTAACCGGAGCCACGATTCGAAGTGATTTAAGGGAAATGGACAGAGACGGAGCGATCGTACGGTATCACGGCGGTGCTGCGCTGGCTGATCCGGGTAGATTGTCTTCTCCGAATGAGAACTACATGAGACGCAGTGTCATGCACGTAGCTGAAAAAATGGCGATCGGAAGAGCGGCTGCAAAACTCGTTTCCGACGGTGAAACAATATTTATCGATGCTAGTTCTACAACTTTTTACATGATTCCTTTTATAAATCACCTGGAAAACTTGACAATAGTGACCAATGGCATTCATACTGCCATGGAGATTCAACGCTATAGTAATTTTAAGACCGTTATGGTTGGTGGTGTCCTGCGTTCCCACTCCGGAGCCATCGAGGGCCTTTTATGTGAGGATATGCTGAGAAAAATCAGCGGAGACAGTTATTTTGTCTCCGGCAACGGTTTTTCCCTTGCAGCTGGACTTACGGGTAACAATTTCTATGAACTCGAACTCAAGCGCCGGTTTGCTGAAAAATGCAGACGAAGAATTGCACTGCTGGATTCCAGCAAACTGTGCAATGATTCGACTTCGTCTTTCATTCCGAGCGAGCAGGTAGATGTTCTTATAACCGATTCCGGCATCGCACCGGAACAGATTCACAAAATCCGTGAGGCGGGCATTGAGTTAATTGTTGCGCAGATGGACGACCAAAACCCAAATTCATAAGAGTGCTGAAGCGGCAGAAGATCGACTTCAGTAAGTCAGGAGAAAAATGAACGAATTTTCATTCTCGTCCCTTCCCATTTCTGAGGAGATTCTCAGAGCATTGTCCGACATGGGGTTTGAAGAGGCCACGCCGATTCAAGCGGAAACGATCCCGCATATCCTTGAAAGCAGGGATTTACTCGGGCAGGCGCAAACCGGTACAGGAAAGACCTGTGCATTCGGTATTCCCGTAATCGATTCAGTCGATCCGGAGTCCAACCACATTCAGACGCTGATTTTGTCTCCAACCAGAGAACTTGCGATTCAAATTGCAGAAGAACTGCATAATGTAGCCAAATACAAAGAGGGCGTTCGCATTGTTGCCGTATACGGCGGCCAGCCGATTGACCGTCAGATCATGGCCCTGAAGCGCAAACCGCAGATTATTGTCGGAACGCCGGGTCGTGTTATGGATCATATGAGAAGAAAAACCCTCCGCTTGGAGCATCTGGAAAAAATCGTTCTGGATGAAGCGGATGAAATGCTCAATATGGGATTCAAAGAGGATATTGATACGATTCTCGAGTCCACACCGGAAATCGTACAAAAGGTATTCTTCTCCGCTACGATGCCCAGAGCGATCGTTGAACTGACAAAGCGTTATCTGAAGGATCCGATTCATGTAAAAATCGCATCCAAGGAAATGACGATTCCTCTAGTTGAACAATTCTTTATCGAAGTCAGAGAATCGAATAAAGTTGAAATCATGTCCCGTCTGATCGATGCCGGCAATGTCTCACGTGCACTTGTTTTCTGCAACACAAAACGTCGTGTGGATGAGCTTGCGGACAAACTCAATACCCGTGGATATTCTGTCGAAGCGCTTCACGGCGATATGAAACAGGCATCCAGAGATCGTGTCATGAAACAGTTCCGTTCAGGGAAGCTTGATCTTCTGGTCGCAACGGATGTTGCAGCCCGAGGAATTGATGTCGACGATATTGAAGTTGTATTCAATTATGACTTACCTTCCGATGACGAGTACTATGTGCACAGAGTCGGCCGTACAGCCCGTGCCGGAAAATCAGGTAAGGCCTATACCTTCGTAGTCGGCCGTGAAATAATCGATCTGAAAAATATTCAGCATGCGGTAAAGGCATCTATCACCCGTGCCAGTATTCCGACTCTTGGCAATGTTCAGGAGAGCAGAATTACAGGTGTTCTCGACGGAACAGGCAAAATCCTTGCAAAAGGAGATCTTGCGGATTATATCAACTACATTGATCAGTATACCGAGAGTCTGAATGTATCCGGAGATGAAGATCAGTTCTTTACGACAACGGATGTGGCGGCAGCACTTCTGAAGCAGCTGTGCGGGGAATCTCTTTCTCAGCGCGATGATGTAGAAGAAGTTGTTCCGTATGAAGATTATGCAAAAAGAACAAGAAACAGAGAAATGAACGGCGGAGCTCCCGAGATGAATACAAGAAATCATGGACGGGTAGTTGAAGCGGGCATGCAGCGACTTTTCCTTAATGTAGGTATTAAGGATCGGATCCGTCCGAACCAGATCGTGCAGTTTGTAGCTTCACATGCAGATATTCCGGGTAAAGTTATTGGTGCGATCGCAATATTCGATGAATTTACTTTTGTTGATGTTCCTGTCGATATGGCGGAAATGGTCGTCGAAAAGACGAACAGGGAAAGAATCGGCCGTACAGTTGTAAATGTAGAACTTAAAAAGGAATCGCAGGGCGATGCCTCGGCTCCTTCCCAAAAAACTTTCAGCGACGGACCGCGTCCCGAGAGAAAGAGCTTCAGCGACGGACCGCGTCCCGAGAGAAAGAGCTTCAGCGACGGACCGCGTTCCGAAAGAAGAAGCTACGGCGACAGTGCCGGTCCTGAAAGAAAATTCTTTAGCGACAGTACGCCTGCAGAGAGAAAAAGCTTCGCTGACGGACCCCGTACGGAGAGAAAGTCTTACGGAGACGGACCCCGCCCGGAGAGAAAGTCTTACGGAGACGGACCCCGCCCGGAGAGAAAGACCTACGGTGACGGACCTCGCCCGGAGAGAAAATCATACGGAGACGGACCCCGTCCTGAGAAGAAAACATTAAGCGACAGTCCCCGTCCGGCAAAGAAACCGGTTGGCGACGGGCCGCGTCCAGTAAAAAAGACGTACGCCCCCAAGAAGAGCGCTGAAGCAACAGATAAGCCCAAAACCCGCAAAAAGCGTTCCGACACGGTATAATTTTCTTCCGTTGGAATCAATCCAGTAAAAAAACCGTCCTGCAT
>JADGQQ010000123.1 GCA_017881645.1 Clostridia bacterium | reverse complement strand
TGAGCAGGGAATGATAAGCGGCGAATACGTCAACAGTTCCGGACAGACGGTTGTCAGCCGGGACTCCGAGGCCATCGGCATTCTTGATGCATTTGTTGAGAAAAATCCGGACTTTTCCTTTGACGGAGCCAAGGGGATCGTTTCTTTCTCTGGATATGAGACCGTCATGGGCTATATAACGAACGAGGACCAGCTCGATGACAGGAATGCTGCATTGACTTCCGTTGGTCTTCCAACCGTTAATCCTTCGATGGAAGAAATCCTGCAAAATCAGACGACTGTAAAAGCGATCATGTCCCGGCTAACAGAAACCGGATGGACTCTTGCATCTTCCACATATGGATTTATTAACGCAAACAGCAGCGATTTGACAGAGATTACGAATGATACGAATAAATGGCTGGATCAGGTGGGATCACTTACCGGGAAAACGGATGTACTTATTTATCCGAACGGTGACTTTGTTAAAGGAACGGATCCGCGGTGCGTATTTCTCAAAGACAACGGCTTCCGAATATTCAGCGGCGTCGGACCCACGGCTTACTATGCATTCGGAGATAATTATCTCTATCTGGACCGCGCACTGCTTAATGGAGATACGCTCAGAAACATGGACTACTCGCGATTCTTTCAGGTTTCTTCCGTGTACGACCCTGCACGAAAAACGCCGCTGAATGGATGACACCTTTCCCATACTTTCGAAGATCAACCATGTATGATATTCTTACATTATCGGGGATCTCTTAAACAAATAAAGAAGGTGTAGTCATTAAAAAGAATCATAATATGTATATAAAGATCCGGAACGCAGAAAAAGACTGCAGTTCCCCTCCATGCAAAAGACGATGCTGTCAGCTTGCTGCGGTAATTCTTGTGAGTTCCATCTTATTCCTGACGGCATCATGCGGCAGTTTTCGCATTTCGGATAAACAATACCAGACTTTCGCCGAACAATTGCAAAGCAACATAAAGGATTTAATTCCGTCCGTTGTCCCCAACGAGGGCGGATTTCAAATTCCGGATAAATCGCAAATCACGGAAATCGGCAGTAAACAGGATTTGTTTTTTGTGCTTCAGGACGGTCTTTATCAATTTCTTCCTGAAATCTATATTCAAATCGAGACGTACGACCTTTTTTCGGAATACTGGTCGGAACTGTCAGCGGATGGAGCACTGCATTCGGCCTTTGAAAAAGGTGAGGTCAGAATCGAGTATGAAGATGCCTCTCCCTGTGTGATGAAGCTCATTTTCCAGTACAATGATGCTGGTCAGATCCTTCAGAAACATGCAGACAATGAACCGATGGTTTTCACGGATGCTGCCGTGCAGACTCTTTACAATCGAGCGACAGATATTCTTGCAGAAATTGTAACGCCTGATATGACGGATCTCCAGAAAGAATCTGCCATTCACAATTACATTGTCATTCATTCACAATATAGCGTGGCGGGGGATCTTGACGCTTTAGCTACAGCGGACAGCGTGCTGATATCGGGCATCGGGCAGTGTCAGGGATATACCGAAGCATTCGCCCTGCTGGTTATTCTATCGGGAATGGAATCGAGGGTAGTATCCGGTGTGGCTTATAACAGCGACGGGGTACCGATTGCGCATGCATGGAACCAGATTAAACTGAATGATATATGGTATCACGTGGATGTCACCTGGGATGACCCTGTTCCGGATACCGGAAACTACGTTACGGAGACCTACATCAACCGGTCGGACGAATTCATGAAGAAGGACCATTCCTGGTCCGGGTTGTTTATTGTCTGTCCTATCGACGCGCCAGTCACTGATGCTTCCTCTGAAGATGGATAAACGCTGCTTTTTTCAAATATAGTACAACAAAGGACGATACCAATAGACGAACAACAAATTGAATACTATAATGAAATTAATGTCTGCATTTATTTTTCAGGAGGTGTAATATGGCAAAAAGTAATGAGTCTGATAATGTAAAGAATTTGCTTGGTAATGAGGAGATTTTATGGAAAGACCGCAGGAGATATCTGGGTCTTCCGCTGTCGTTTACGATTTATACTCTGGACAATAACCGGCTTTATGTAAAAAGAGGTCTATTTAATTCGGTTACAGACGAACTCCTTTTATATCGCGTACTTGACGTTAGACTTACAAGAACATTAGGTCAGAAGATGTTCGGTGTTGGTTCCATTACTCTGACGTCGGCCGATCAGACGAGTCCAAGTCTGCTAATTAAGAATATTAAGAAATCGGATCGTACCAGAAGACTTCTGAGTAACATTGTCGAACGAGAGAGAAATGAAAAGCGTGTTATGGGCAAAGAGATGTTCGGTGCTTCCGGAATGGGAATCATGGATGAAGTTGATATGCAGGAACACGGCATAAGCGGCGGAATATTGTGACGGAAATAATCAATCGTGCTGCACCCATTTCCGGTGTATTGACACAGAGGATTGGATAGACGAGTGGAGACGAGACTGGATCGATATGACGGGGCGCGTGAAAAGAAAATCGCGCTGCTGGCTGAACTTATTGCTGATTCCAATAATATTGTTTTTCTTGGGGGAGCCGGTGTATCCACGGAAAGTGGTATACCTGATTTTCGGAGCGGAGATGGAATCTACAGTCAGGACAGCGGAATTTCTTTCCGTCCGGTTGACATAATCAGCCATACTTTCTTTACTGAACATCCAAAGGAATTTTTCGATTTTTATAAACGCAAGCTATGTTACCCGAATGCGAAACCGAATAAAGCACATATGGCTTTATGCCGTCTCGAAAAACAGGGAAAACTAAAAGCAACCATTACCCAAAATATTGATAATCTGCACCAGCTAGCCGGCAGCACAACAACCATAGAACTTCACGGATCGGTATTCCGGAATTACTGTATGATGTGTCATGAACCATACTCGCTTGATTACGTTATTTCAAGTGAAGGAATCCCGTATTGTTCAAAATGCGGTGGAATGGTTCGCCCGGATGTTGTTCTCTATGAAGAACATCTGGATCATCAGAACATTGACCGCGCCATTGATTTTATTGAAAAAACCGATTTGCTTATCATCGGCGGAACATCTCTTACAGTATATCCTGCCGCAACATTTGCGCAATTCCTGCCGCACGACCGCGTAGTGATTGTAAATAAGAGTTCAACGTATCTCGATCTTCAGGCCATGCTTACCATTCATGACAGTATTGGTGATGTAATGGATGAAGCGATTCCCCAATAACGGCGGAGTCGCGCGATACTGCATGATTCGAACCGGTTCGTCTGATCCGGCGGGATCATTTGCGGTAAATACATAGGATCATGGATTTGGCTTTCCATTTCCGGGTAGCCACGGGATTACAATTCGGAGGAACCATTTTGAAAGAAGATGCCATTAACAACCGGGACAGGCTTTTTGAAGAACGTGAAAAGCTGCTGTCGGAAAAATTGGACCGCTTAAGAAAAAAATCAAATCAATACAGCAATGTCCGCATGATTTTGTTTTTAAGTGCCATCGTATGCGGAAGTGTTTTTTGGTATTTGAAGATGCCTGCCGCAGCCATATCCGGGAGCGCTGTTCTGGTTCTTCTTTTTATCGGCATGATAATTTTTCACATAAAACTAAAAAACGAAATCACGCTTGATGAGACACTGTTTTCCATTCAGGGTGAATATAGGGCAAGAATTGAACACAGATTTGATCTTCTGCCGGATTCCGGAGATGATTTTCGGGACCGGAATCACGATTACTCGGATGATCTTGATTTATTTGGACGCAACTCGCTGTTTCATTTGATTTCGATCGCTCAAACATGGTTTGGCAGGCGGACACTGGCTGAGATATTTAATTCGGCGCAGAAACCTGTGAAACTTGCTTCTGAAATTATCCTTCGTCAGCTGGCTGTCAAGGAGTTTTCCGAGAACTTGCCTATGCTGCAGAAATTTCAGGCTGCTGGCCGCCTTTCTCACCGGAGCACGGAAGATCCGCGAAAATTGCTGGAATACGCAAAGCATACGGAAGGGGAGAAGCCCCTGATTTCGTTTGGATACTGCATTCTTTCTCTTGGAATTACTGCTGCCTTCATTGGATCGGCAATTCTGTATTTTTACGGGAATCTGATTTCACAGTATGTTCCTCTTTCGATCATGCTTCTTCAGCTTGTTCTGGTTGCGTTTCGCTATCAGAAATTCAAACCGGCATTTTCCTCGGTTGAAGATCTGTATACGGAACTTTCGGCATACTCAGAGCTTTTCAAAGAAATTGAACGTGCCGATGTTTCCAGTGAGATACTCATGGATACGAAACGGCTGCTGATAGATTCTGAAGCAGCGAAACCGCTGTCCGCTTCTGCTAGAGTGAAGAAACTTCATCGGATATGTCTGTTTGTACAGGCGAGAAGTCAGCCGATCCTGTTTTTTGTTCTGAATGTGTTCTTTCTGTACGATAATCACTGCATCTATTTCCTCGAAAAATGGAAGAGGGAATCCGGAAGTCAGCTTGAGGCCTATATGCAAGCACTGGGTGCCTGGGAAGCGCTCATGAGTCTTTCCGCCCTGGCTATTATTTATCCTGAATGTTCGTTTCCGACATTTGTTGAAGCTTCTGCTGCCTCAAAATCAGAACAGGCTTCCTTTGTTTCACGAACCATGGGCCATCCGCTCATTCCAATAAAAAAACAGGTGCGCAATGACTTTGACCTGCAGCATGGAATCGCGTTGATTACAGGATCCAATATGTCCGGCAAAACAACACTGCTGCGAACGGTTGGCATCAATGCAGTACTTGCATACGCAGGAACCATCTGCTGTGCTGAAGAGACGTGTCTGGGAATGATGCAGATCGGTTCATCCATGCGCATTGCGGATGATCTGGGTGAAGGATTATCTACATTCTATGCAGAACTCCTTCGTATCGAAAAGATTATTCAGAAAGCCAAATTGGGCGAACCTCTGCTATTCCTGATTGATGAGATTTTTAGAGGAACCAATTCCCGTGACCGGACGGATGGAGCCATTATTGTGTTGAAGAACTTGTCAAATCCATGCATTATCGGACTCATGTCAACGCATGACTATGAATTGTGCACGCTGGACCAGAAGAGCGGGGTGAATCTCAGGTATTTCCATTTCTCGGAAACATATGATGAAGAAGGTATTCATTTTGATTACCGTCTGACTCCGGGCGTATCGGTTTCTGCAAACGCACGCTATTTGATGCGGATGATTGGTATTGAATGAACGTAAATGCAACTTTTGCTGCGAAAATAATTACAAATGATTTCGTAAAACAAAATTCGTGCATAAAACTCTTGCTATCAGCGGAAAACGCGACTAAAATGAAATATATGAGTATCGGACTTGCATAAATCCTGCGTATTAATTATGAATATTGCATGATACACATGAGCAAGTGCATTTGAATCTGGTTTTCATATTTACACAATCGGGAGGACGTATGATTTCTTATACATCGAATACACAGTTCTTCGGTCATTCGAATCCTAAGGAGCTTGCCGAAAAGTTCGGCACTCCTGTTTATGTATATAACGAGAAAATTCTCAGGGAAAAAATGCGCGATATGGCGCAATTGATTTCGGGTCCTTCGTTTACAGCCAATTACTCCATTAAAACAAATGCGAACATGTCGATCCTGCAAATGGCTCTGGAAGAAGGATTGAATGCGGACGCTATGTCTCCGGGGGAGATTTATGTGCTTAAGAAAGCCGGTTTCCCGAAAGAACGCATTTTCTATGTCTCGAACAATGTTTCATCCGGGGAACTGCAATACGCAATGGATGAAGGCGTTGTTATCAGTCTTGACAGTCTTTCACAATTAGAACGATTCGGTAAGATCAACAGAGGGGGGCGCTGCGCCGTTCGACTGAATCCCGGCATCGGAGCCGGTCATCATGATAAGGTAATTACTGCAGGTAAGAAGACGAAGTTTGCTGTCTCCGAATCGGATATTCCGGAAATTCGAAGAATTGCAGCCGAATATGATCTCCAAATTATAGGAATTAATCAGCACATTGGCTCTCTTTTTATGGATCCTTCTCCATTTTTGCTGGCAGTTGAGCATTTTCTTGAATTGGCATTGAAATTTGAAAACTTGGAATTTGTTGACTTCGGCGGAGGCTTTGGCATTCCGTATCATAAATTGGAAGGTGAACTGCCTTTTGACCTGCAGAGTTTTCGTGCATCGCTGGAAGTCATTGTCTCTACATGGACGCAGCGGTACGGACGGAAAGTCGTTTTCAAGTCAGAGCCCGGGCGGTATATTGCAGCTGAAGGCGGTGTTCTTCTTGGAACTGTTCAGTCGAATAAAGTAAACAGCGGCGTCATATATGTGGGTACGGATATCGGAATGAATGTTCTCGTTCGTCCTTCGATGTATGATTCGTGGCATGATGTTGAAGTGTTTCGTGACGGAGTGTGGATGGACGACCGGCTTGGAACACAGAAGGTAACCGTAGTCGGAAACATATGTGAGAGCGGCGATATTCTTGCAAAGGACCGCGAACTTCCGATGATATCGGAAGGTGATATTCTTTGTGTTCTGGATGCAGGCGCATATGGATATTCCATGTGCTCTAACTATAATAATCGACTTCGGCCTGCTGAAGTTCTCATTGGTTTGAATGGTGAACCGCGACTCATTCGAAGACGGGATACTTTGGAAGATCTGATTGCCGGGTTTCCGGAAAATTAGACTGCATTCATTAAATATTCTTAACTATTACAAAAGCGTCGCACATTCGTTAACATATTCTAATAAGTATATATCATTTGACTTGTATAGCTCTGAGAATTGCGTTACTATTTGTATATAATTCGAAAAGTGATGAATCGCAGAAGGACAAATATGATGAACGTATGGACAAACAGATTGGAAAATATCAGGGCCATTCTTTTTGATTATCCTGCTTTTTTTGAATTGGGAAGATTCCCGGATTTGAATGAACTGGCCGATGTTGTTGTTGAACAAAATATTCAGATTATTGTCAGTTCATCTTTTAAGTACTATCACATTTGTGTTCTGCATGCCAAAAGTGATGCAGATAAATTGCTCATCGAAAACGCCGAAAGTTTTCTTGCGCGACTTCGGCAGGCCGGGTTGCTTCAGGTTGATGACGCCATGTCTTTGTTCACGGTTTTACCATCCTACATAAAAGACAAAAATGCGTGTCTGATTACAGGTAAGAATGCTCCGATTCTTCATCAGCTTCGTTCTGCGAAATTAGAAGGGGAAGCGTCATTACTTATTTGCAATGGATCGAATATTGAAATAGTTACACACGCGGCTGAATATGTGAACTCAATCAAAAAGACAAATGTAAATTCAGTTTCTTCTTCTTCGGATTATCTGGATGTGTCAACGTATTGTAATGTCGGAGATTCCGTATTTACTGAGGAGGGCGGCGAAGTCGTTCTTACAGAGAAGATCAATACCGGAGCCGAAGGACTCGTTTTTCGAACCAAAGATGCAAATATAGTCGCTAAAATATACCATCGCGGCGTGATGACCCCGCTTCGCTGGATGAAGCTAACACGCATGACTCAGATGGGTCTTCGGGCTAAAGGCATCTGCTGGCCGACAAATCTGCTGTTTAACTCTCAAAAAGAACCTGTCGGATTTATCATGCCAACCGCTCAGCGGTATACGCTGAGTACTGTTTTTGACGGACCGGACGCTATATCCGATCGTTTTCCCGAATGGAACAGATCCAGTGTCACACAGGCCGCTTGCCAGGTTCTTGAGAGAATCGTTTATCTTCATCTGTATGGAATCCTGATAGGGGATCTTCAGCTTAAGAATATAATGATTAAGAGCCCTACGGAAATTTATCTGATTGACATGGACAGCGTGCAGCTTGAAGACCTTCCATGTCCGGTCGGAACCGAAGATTTTACGCCGCCGGAACTATGGGATCATTCGTTCTCTTCATTTCTCAGAGAGCCATCACATGAGGATTATTCCTGCGGTATTCTTGCGTTTTCCATGCTGTTCTGCGGTCAGCATCCATATAACCAGAGAGAAGGCCACGAGACACTCCGGGAAGAAATTGCTTCCCGTTCATTCCCGTACACGATGAAGAGCAAAGATGATTCCGGCATTCCATTGGGCGGCTACGATAAAATATGGGAAGTTTTGCCTCCGAACGTGCAGAACATGTTCTGCAGAGCATTTTCTGACGGCAAACGATTTGAAACAATCGCATGGTATGCTTCTTTACTGTCTTACAGAGACCGGCTTATGTCGAAGGAATTTGAGGATCCGGAATATTATTCCATTTTTCCGTATGCCGAACCCGAAATTGTTCTGCCGGATGAGATCAAATCAACATATAAAAAATCGATCAAAGAAGCCATAATACATGCTCCTGAAGCACCTTTATCTAATAATGAAAAAACCATAGTCACACCGGAACGCGTGATGTACAATGGAAAAAGAATCGGAGTTGCTTTCGTTAATCAAGATAAATTGATGCAGATTGAAAATAGTGAGAACATAAAAATTGTTCAGCAAAAGATGCAAGCTGAAGCCGGTTCTCCTGCAGTTCAAACATCAGGAACTACACTGGTTCATAAAGATGAAAAGTCGAAAGCGCGTTTCAGAGCACGAAAGAGAATACGTCTATTGGTTTTGATTATTTTACTCGCGGCTATTCTTATCCTTCTATACAAATGTTCGATATGATTTGGAGGTTTATGTAATGGATAATAAGTCTAAATTTCAAGAAGCAGATTTTGGAAAGAGCACAAGGCGTCGTCTGCCGATATGTTTCTGTCTCGATGTCAGCGGATCCATGGCCGGCAACCCGATCAGAGAACTGAACGATGGTCTGCAGAGTTTTTTCTCGTCTATTCGAGAAAATGAAGAGACGCGTTCAGCGGCGGATATCAGTATCGTAACCTTTGGCGGTAAGGTTGAAATTGTTCTTCCCTTTGGAAAATTGTCCAAGCAGCAGCCGATTCCCAAAGTGCAGGCAACGACCAGTCTGACGCCGATCGGAGAGGGGATTCTTACCGCCTTGGAGCTTCTGAATGCACGCAAGGACGGCTATAAGAATCTGGGCATCAAATATTACCAACCCTGGCTCGTAGTCATTACGGACGGTGCGCCGCAGGGTGATGAAGCGATGGAGAATATGGAACGCGCCATTGATGCAGTTTGCGAACTCGAAGGTTCCGGACGACTGGTTGTATTCAATATCGGAGTTGGAAATAATGTTGATTTTACTTTGTTAAAAAGATTGTCCAACAAAAGATCTGAACCGATCAGTATTCTTTCTGCTCAGTTTTCGAAACTATTCGAATTTCTCGGGTCGAGCAGTTCATCGATTGTTTCCGGCGGAATGCGTGAAGATTCTCTCTATGATATGACCAGCAAGCAGCAGGGGAAATCCGTCGCTTTGGACGATTTTTTCAAATATCTTGAGGAGAATGCAAAAGAATGAATCATGAGTTACTGACGGCAACATTATCTTTGGCCGGAAGAAAACACCGTGACAAGGGATTGCCATGTGAAGATTCATCCTGTTCAGTTACGAAAAACGACGTGTCAGTTATCTGTCTTTCGGACGGAGCCGGTGCAAGCCAGTATACGCATGCGGAACTTGGCGCGAAATGTGTTGTACAGACGATATGCGACCTGATGGTCCGTCATTTCGACGCGTTTTTCTTTGATGTTCGTGAATCCGTTGTCCGAAGTATTATTGTGGCGGCCGTTCAGTCTGAATTGACCA
The DNA here is from genome assembly GCA_017881645.1 of Clostridia bacterium. Lineage (GTDB taxonomy): Bacteria > Bacillota > Clostridia > Saccharofermentanales > Saccharofermentanaceae > Firm-13. The sequence goes on along the minus strand of JADGQQ010000123.1, from coordinate 4,188 downwards.
TTCTTGCGCAGGAGAACTCCTTGCCCGGCATGGATTGCATGTCAGCTACAATGCTTTTTTGTGCTGTTAAGGACTCAAGAGTTATTTTTGGACATATAGGCGACGGTATTATTGCAGAAGTGACCGGATCAGGCATTCAGATGGTAACTATGCCGCAGAACGGAGAAGATGCATCCAGCACTTTCTTTATCACGTTGCCGAACGCCCAGGATTATCTTCGCATTATAAGAACGACTACGGACGATGCGCATGCCTATATTCTCATGACTGACGGATTGTCTGATTTAGTGTATGATCATTCCAAAATGCTTATCATGCCGGTAGTCGCAAGATTGGCAGAATTAGCTTGTTTGCCGACAGGCGAGAAGGAACTGCAGTTATCGCAGACCATTCGGAGTTATATTATTGACATAAGTCCTTTGTCGGATGATGCAAGTATCGGTATATTGTACCAAACGGGTACGAAGATCCCCGATATGGATCGAATTCCGTCAAACAAAGAGTACTGTTTACGTGATACGAATGACGAAATGAAGGCAGTTCAACTTGAGATTCTTCCCAGAGTCCGAAAAGCAAAAGAGATCGTTACTCAAGGCATTACCATAAATAAAGATAAAGAAAAGGCAGAAGAGAACGTCTCTGTTCAGACAACATCGACTGAAAATTTGCATGAGAATGAACCTCAGAATACGATTAACCCTGAACCGAAAACCATAGGGAGTCTTGTATTTCTATTTGTCGGGTTTGGAGTTGCTCTAATATTCTTTTTGATTGGCGCATTGATTTTCAAATACATTTGAAAGGAACGAAAATATGGAAAAGAAGAATAGAAGGTATGAAATTCATTCAACGGTTCTTGTTCCGGACATTGAGGAAATTCAAATGGCCGCAGCTGATTTTACGGATGAGTCTCAAATTGAGAACTATGAATCTGAAATGAAGAAGTCGGCACGTTTTCCTACGGTCGATCCAAGGCCGCAATTTGGTGCGGAATTGAATACGATTAAAAAAGAGATGCAGAAGCTTGCCGTAGCGATAGCAAAGGAAGAGAAGATCAAAGATGACCAGACTGAATCTGCAGAACTGAGTAGCGCAGATCAATTTGAAGACATTTCAACGCTTGCCAAATCTGCATCCGTGCCGGGAGTGACGGTAGAGAAGACAACAAAAAAGAGCAAAAAGTCACCGCCGAAGAAATAGTATTTTCTCGGATTCGCATATTCAGGAATTATTTTCGTCCACGACAGCCTGCAGCATAAGACCTGCCAGCGGAGCTGCCGTTGTGCCGCCGGCACCGCCTTCTTCAACAATAACTGCAATGGCATATGGCATGGCATCGTCCGCGATATAGGCCACACAGAGTGCATTGTTTGCCTGTCCGGATACTTGAACCGTACCTGTTTTGGCGGCTACGGTATATCCTTCCAAACCGGCTGTTTTCCCGGTACCGTTGGTTACGACTCCAATCATCAGCTGTTCGACTATATCCGCAGTATTCCTGTCCAACAGGGTTTTTGCGGGTGTAATCTGCATTTTGTTGTATTTTTCGCCGATGGGTGATGTAAAGTATTTTATGATATGAGGTTCCTGCATAACTCCGCCGTTCCCAATCGCACCGGCAATCATTGCCATTTGCAGCGGTGTTGTATATAGAGTGCTGTTGGCTACGGGTTGTCCGATAGATATCCAGGAAAGCGTTGAAATATTATCTGGAATCTCAATTTTGCCGGGAAGAACCTGCAGGCGGTCAAGGGAAAACTTATCACCGTATCCCATAAGATGGGCTTCCTTTTCCAGATCTGCACGTCCTACCGTAACGCCGATCTGTCCGAAGAATACATTACACGATCTGGCAAATGCCGACTGCAAATCAACGAGGCCATGGCCGCTCCCCGTTTCGCTTGCACCAAAGGGGTCCACAGTAGATTCCGCCGCGCAATCGACCGTCACAGCCGGATCAAAGGCGGGAGAAGCCAGATAGGCTGCCGTTGTGATGATTTTGAATGTCGAGCCCGGTGCATAGGATCCGAAAAGTGCCCGGTTAAAAAGGGAAGAATCCGGAATATCTTTATATTGAATAACCGAATCGGGACTTGTACTCGGCGAGCTTACCGCCGTGATTACGGCTCCGGTTTTGTAATTTAAGAGAACGATCGAACCTTTCCGGCCGTCCAGCAGTTCATAGGCTTTCTTTGACAAATCTCCGCTGACGGTCAGCGTAATATCGTCTCCCGACAAGCCTTTTCCTTGAAAATCAAGAAGCAGCTGTCTGAAAACATTCCTGCCGTTGCCCATGAGAACATCCTGATAGGTTGACTCGATCGTGTTCCCGATATTGTGCGTGTAATCACCTACAATATGAAGCACTGCTTCGGCCATGACCGGATCCGAACAATAAAGGCGAGTGCCGTCTATGCTGTTAGCAAGAACAGTTCCGTGGGTATCAAAAATCGTTCCGGCATTTGCATATCTGCTTTTCAGGGATTCCTTGTTTTCTCCTGCCGCAACAAACAATTCGGTTCTGCTCCTGTACTGCTGAAAAGATAACCCGATCAGCAGGGAAAGAGATACGCATACAAAAACCGTCAGAACGATTTTTAGATTTCGCATCAGTAATTTCATAAATGATATTCCCCTTTCTCGCGGCGTGCGGAAAGACCGAGCAGAATAGAGAAGAGAATAATAATCGTAAGTACAGAACTTCCGCCTCGTGCAATCAAAGGAAGCGTAGCTCCCGTCAAAGGCACTAATCCAGTGACACCGGAAATAACAATCGCAGCTTCTACAAACGCAAGCGTACCGATTCCCAATGCAAGGCTTGAAGAATAGCCGTCATGAGATGTGACGGTAATTTTTGCAGCTCTCAGCCATACGATGATAAAAATAAGGACAATACACAACCCGGTCACCAATCCGAGTTCTTCACATATAATCGAAAAAACCATATCCGATGAAGCCAAAGGGATACCTCCCGGACTCCCGTTGCCAACCCCTCTTCCAAAAAGACCGCCGCGGGCAATCGCCTGAAGACCATATACAATCTGCCGGTTATTGTCATTCACCTGATACCAGAGCGTTGTCCACCCTGAAATTCTTCGCTGTACATGCGGGAAAAATGCGAATGACACTGCGCCAAGGAATGTTCCGGACAGGAGGATAACAAGAGTCGTCAGGTATTCTGATGTCATGACTACGTACACAACAAGAGTCGTTGGAAGAAGAATCATGGCCGATCCCAAATCCGGAAGCATAAAAATCAAGAGAAATACGAATGCGGCCCATCCTGCAAAAATATATTGACTGCGGCGGGACGCGCGATTCTTAAAAAACCCGGCCAAGACGATTAAATAGGTAATTTTTGCAAATTCCGTTAATTGAATGGACATTCCTCCGACGGATATCCAGAGAGCCGCCCCATGCGCGTCGGCACCTTTTCCGAAAATCAGTGTGATAATTAAGAGAACAGGTGTAATAACGGCGCATGCAGTACCAGTTCTTTCGAGCCAGTGGGTGCGGGCGACAATCGCTGCAATAACCGGCAAAAGCAGAAATGCAATCAGTATGGAGAGCCCCTGCGAATACAAAAAATGAATTTGCTGATCTGCTGTTGACGGAGTGTTCATTTCTGCAATCAGCTGCAGCCGCGCCTGAAACAGCATGCCAATGACGGAAAGCTGCATAATGATCAGCATCAGAACCCGGTCAAGGTTTTTCAGAAACAGAGGCAAAAGGAAATAGTAAAGATTCGTAATGCAAAAAAACAAAAGAAAGGAAGAGCCAATCATTGTAACGGCTTCTTTTTGCTTTCCGGGAATCATTGTCATAATAAGAAGACCGCTCATTACCGTGAAAAGATTCACGGTAAGATAAGCCGTTAACAATTTTGGCCGCGAAAGTTTTTTGGGATAGTAAGGAATTTCCGTATAGGGCACGTAGTCCAGTTTTGCTTCATTTGCAGACTGCTGTTCATTCACAAAGACTACGGATGCTTCGCCGATACCGATGACATCACGATTATTCAGAGAAGTTGAATTTGTGATTTGAACATTGTTGACATAGATAGGAATCTTCGCTGCCGTGGCCCGGACAAACCATTCACCGTTGTACAGATACACAATGGCGTGTCGTTTGGCGATCAGCCGGCTTTTGAAATGAATATCGCAGGAAGAAGATCTTCCGATGACTGTT
>JADGQQ010000122.1 GCA_017881645.1 Clostridia bacterium | reverse complement strand
TTTCTAATGGAAAATCGAAGCATTCAACTCACGAGCCAGAAAGACATTATCCCGAAGAAAGTATCCACGCATCAGCCGTATTATGACGGTGAATAGGGGGACTCGTTGATTTTTTAGCAAGTATATGGGTCTGCGAAGGGATGCTGATGGCAGATTGTGAAAGCTGAAATCTCCGCCCTTGTTCGGAAAATGAATGGGAATGTGATTCCTTTCGATTTGCTCCTGTCGTGAGACGAGGTCTCTTTTTCGTGCTAAAATCATAAGATGTTTCGAAGAAGAGAACAATTAACCCCGCCCGCATGGCAATACAAGGCCGATGGATTCCTTACCCGACATTTTTCGGGCGAGACGCTCGACTATCGCCAGATTATTCAAATTATTCTTCCGATTCTTGTAGATCAGGCGTTTTTGGTCTGCATGAATGTGGTAAATACGGTGATGATCAGCTCGTCGGGCATGGCTGCGGTCGGAGCTGTCAACATCGTCGATACACTCAACTTGTTCCTGGTCAGCATCTTTATTGCAGTTGCAACGGGTGGATCGGTTGTCGTGGCGCAATATAAAGGACGCGGAAATGAGGAGATGGTTCCGAAAGCCGTTGCGGGCTCGATTACCGTCGTTCTGCTTCTGGCCGCCGGCATCTCGGTTCTTCTTATGTGTTTTCACGGGCCGGTTCTTGGTTTTTTGTTTCGTGATGCGCAGGCGGATGTTATTTACAACGCGAGAATCTACCTGATCGGAAGCTGTCTTTCCTATTCCGGCATAGCGATCATGGAAGCGGTCTGCGGTTCACTGCGGGGTATTGGAGAGACGAAGTCATCTTTGATGCTTTCGCTGATCATGAATCTCACCTACATTCTGTGCAATGTTATCTTAATAAAACTTCTTCACATGGGCGTGATGGGCATGGCAATATCCGTGAATATTGCCCGGTATTTTGCAGCCTTATGCGCAATGCTTTTCCTGATCCGCAGAAACCAGACGCTGAACTTCAAAGTACATGACATGATTCATTTTGACGGCGCCATGCTGAAGCGTACTCTGAACATCGGGCTTCCCTTTGCCTCCGAGCAGATGTTTTTTAACGGCGGAAAAATACTTACACAGACATTCATTGTAAGCCTGGGGACTCTGGCTATGGCAACGAACGCGATCTGTTCGTCGATCGCCGCATTGTTTATGATTCCGGCAAACGCACTGGCGCTTTCGGTTGTTACGGTCGTGGGCCAGTGCATCGGCAGGAAGGACTTGACTCAGGCGAAGAAGCTTGTTCGATCCTTTCAAATTCTTACCTCTGCAGCCTTTGTTGTCATGGCAATATTCATGCTGCCGTTTTTCCAGGGGCTTGTATCGCTTTTTCATCCGCCCAAAGAAATTGTTCCGCATATTTATCTGATTCTTCTCATCAATTCCATTGCGCAGATTCCTTTTTGGTCAGGAAGCTTTCTTGTGCCGGCTGCACTTCGTGCCGGAGGCGATTCGAAATATACATCCGTTATGTCGATGCTTTCGATGTGGCTGTTCCGGGTTGTACTCGGATATACGCTCGGCATTGTGCTTCCGTTCGGCATCCTTGGATTCTGGATTGCAATGGATTGCGAATGGGGTGTGCGCTGCATTATTTTCGTATTGCGTTTCCGCGGACATAAATGGTATAAGCATAAAGTCATCGACTGACATTCGAGCGAATTTTATGGGCGAACGGGGTTTCAAGTGAAAAACTTACGCCGGAGACTGGAATGACCGTTCACAGCTCTCTAGTTCAGATATAATAATTGCAGGAGAACCGGCACTTTAGGATTCTCGCTTTTGATAGGATTTGAAAGGAGCTTCATGCAGGAAAAATGGCTGGACTGGGCGATTCGGCTGCAGGCAATCGCGCAAAGCGGACTGACATATTCGGACAACAAATATGATCTTCAGCGTTTTCAGGAGATACGGGATGTTTCAGCTGAAATTCTCAGGGAATACTCGGATGTATCCATGGATAAAGTTGTGGATCTCTTTTGTTTTGAAAAAGGCTACCAGACACCCAAGATTGATGTCCGTGCAGTCATTATTGAAGACGGCCGCATTTTGCTGGTGAAAGAGCAGATTGACGGAAAATGGTCTCTTCCGGGCGGTTGGGCCGAGGTAGATCTCACCCTTTCGGAAAATGTTGTAAAAGAAGTGAAGGAAGAGGCGGGGATGGATGTGGAAGCCATCAGACTCCTGGCCGTATTGGACGCCAGAAAAGGCAATCCGTATCCATCGCCGTTTGGTATCTACAAAATTCTGATTGCATGCAAAGCACTCGGCGGATCATTTGTTCCAAATATCGAAACAAGTGAATGCGGATCGTTTTCTTTGGATGATCTGCCGGAACTGTCGACGGGACGCACCAGCAAAGATCAGATTGCCCTGTGTTTTCTGGCTTCGCGGAATGAAAACATGCATACGATTTTTGACTGAACGCAATAGAAAGAGAAGTTATAGCCAATATGAGAACAAGTTACGTCAAGGACTCCGGTTCGATGGGCGACTCCTCAATGGAAGGATTCAAATATGATACCCATATCCATACGAGCGAGTCGAGCGCGTGTGCATTCGATTCGGGTGCTGATATGGTTCGCGCGTACAAGGAAGCCGGATATCAGGGATTTATCGTAACCGATCATTTTTTCAACGGGAATACCAGTGTCCCGTTGCATCTGCCCTGGCATCAGCGTGTGGATCTGTTCTGCAGGGGATATGATAGCGCAAAGGCAGAAGGTGATAAATGCGGGTTTCAGGTATTCTTCGGATGGGAATACGGATATTTCGGAACAGAATTTCTGACGTACGGGCTGGATCGTAATTTTCTTCTCGAACATCCGGATATTTTATCATGGTCATTCGAGGAGTATGCAGAGCAGGTTCATCGGCACGGAGGTATTCTGGTTCACGCACATCCTTTCAGGGAAGCCTTCTACATTATGAAAATTCGACTTTATCCGGAGATGGTCGATGCCGTCGAGGGAATAAATGCAAGTCATACAAATCCATCCTTTAACAGAAAGGCAATACAATATGCGCAGGAACACGGTCTCCCGATGACTTCCGGATCAGATGCGCATTCCATTCGTCCTTTAGCGGGCGGTGGCATTCTGACCGAGCACAAAATCGAATCGATCAAGGACATGATCTGTATCATTACATCAGGGAGCGGATATCGTCTTCTTGGAAAGTAGGCGATCTATAAGCGGAAGCGAGGTTTTCATATGATTCTTGCAAATGCGAAAGTTTGTGATGACAATTTCTGCCTGATTGACGCAGATATTGAAGTTGACGGTGATGTCATTTCGGAAATCAGTCCGAAAATGTCCGGGAAGACTGACCGGCTGGATCTTTCCGGATGCATCATTTTGCCCGGGCTCATCGATCTGCATATCCATGGGTGTGCAGGGGGGGATACCTGCGACGGGACGGAGCAGGCGCTGCGAACGATGTCATCGTATCTTGCATCGCAGGGTGTGACATCTTTTTGTCCGACAACGATGACCGTTTCAAATGCTTCACTAATGAAAATACTGAAGAACGTCAGGGATTTCATGGACAGCGATGCGCCCGGTGCCCGTGCTGTCGGCGTGCATATGGAAGGCCCGTATATTTCGCCTTCAAAAAGCGGTGTTCAAAAATCCGATCACGTGCACAGTCCGGACTGGCCGGAATTCAAGGATATCGTCCGGGCTTTTCCCGGTCTGATAAAAATTGTGGATATTGCACCGGAAACGTCCGGTGCGATGGCGTTTATCGAACAGGCTAAAAAACTCTGCGTCGTATCCATGTCTCATTCTGCAGCGGATTATGATACAGCAATGCTTTCTTTCGAAAAAGGAATAACGCACGTTACGCACCTGTTCAATGCCATGAACGGTATTCATCACAGGAGTCCCGGCGCGGCAGGAGCTGTGCTTGACAATGATTCCGTTATGGCTGAAATGATATGCGACGGGGTCCATCTGCATCCGGCCGTCATTCGCATCGCTTTTCGCATGCTTGGTGAGGATCGTACGATTCTGGTCAGCGATTCCATGCGCGCGGCCGGTCTTCCTGATGGAAGCTACGAACTTGGCGGACAATGGATCCAGGTCCGGGACGGTCGAACCTATTTTGAAAACGGGCAGATCGCCGGATCTACAACAAATCTTTTTCAGGAAGCGAAAAACCTTCTGCGATATGGAATTCCTTGGCGGCAGGTGATCAAATCAGCTACGATCAACCCGGCAAAGCAGTTGGGAATGGACACCCGGACTGGGAGCGTTACGCCGGGGAAACTCGCAGATCTTCTCATACTGGATCAGCATATGGAGATTCATTCCGTATATATTCAAGGGAAAAAATGGCATGAATGACAGGATGAATGCCTGAAAACTGTTACATGTGTTACAATAATGACGAAAAGGATGGTGAGAAACATGATTAAACCATGCGATGCGCTCTCTAAGACTTCTTTGTTTTCCGGTTTGGACAGGGCAACGTTTCATCACTATTGTTCCGTAACAAAAGTCCGTTCGTTTGCAAGGGGGGAAATTATTGCAGCGGAAGGCGATATATGCGGGAGCATCGGCGTCATTGAGCAGGGACAGATTGCGATGCAGAAATATACATCCAGCGGTGATTTCGCGACGATCGGCCTTTTAGGGCCAGGCGATTTTTTTGGCGAGGATCTTATTTTCGGAAGCTCGAATGATTATACGTTTACACTTGAGGCGATGACGCAATCCGAAGTTCTTTTTGTCAGTAAAGATACACTCCGATCGCTTCTCGACAAGAGCCCTGTCATTTTGAACAATTTTCTGCAGATGCTTTCAGACCGTGTGAATGTGCAGAACGGCCGCATTGCACTGCTTTCTCAAAAGAGTCTCCGGCATAAGATCGCGTTCTATCTTCTGGAACTTCGAACCGAACAGCATCCGGGTTCGAACGGCAGTGTGACGGTCCAGCTGCCTGTATCCAAAGAGGTTATTGCCAAGCTTCTGGCAATGCCGCGGCCATCATTTTCACGTGAATTAATTGCCATGGAGAAAGACGGTCTGCTCGAGGTTCGCGGGCGTAATATCCGACTCGTCGATGTTTCTTCGCTTGAAAACGACGTAGTCGAGGGTTTTCAGTACGGCAAATAGAAAATCGTAAAATTCCGTGAAGCCTGAGGAATATTGATAGAACTGAAATATCCGCATATCTAAAAAATCTTTGCACACTTTTTTTCACAATGCCGTGTTTTTCGTATTTTCTCTTGATCGAAGTTGGCATATAATGACTATATGTTTCCTGCCTTCATGTCTCAGCACACACATATGATTAATGAGGTTGTCATGGATTTGCTTAAGCAAAAAATCCGCGCCGAAGGTCGTGTTATCGGCACTGAGATTCTGAACGTGGATAGTTTTCTGAATCATCAGGTTGACCCTCACCTCATGCAGAGTATCGGCCGCGAATTTGCTTCGCTGTTTGCAGATCAAGGCATAACAAAGGTTATTACAATAGAGAGTTCCGGTATCGCACCTGCCATATTCACGGGACTCTTTCTTGATGTTCCGGTCATATTTGCTAAGAAAACTGAATCCAGGAACTTAGATACAGAGACGTATCATGCAGCGGTTCATTCATTTACACGCGGAACAGAATATATCATTCGCGTAAGCAAACGATATCTTTCGGCGGATGATACGATTTTGTTTATAGACGATTTTCTGGCGTGCGGGCGGGCGCTCCAGGGACTTCTTGATATTGCCGGACAAGCCGGAGCAAAGGTGGCCGGAGCGGGCATCGTCATCGAGAAGGGTTTTCAGGACGGCGGATCATTGATCCGGAACATGGGCATTCGGGTTGAATCCCTTGCCATAATCAAGGAAATGTCTGAAGAGGGGTCTTCGATTACCTTTTCGGACGATACAAAATGACACACATAATGAAGGAGGGAAAATCATGAGGAAGATTCTGGCTATGGTTATGACGTGTATTCTTGTTGCCGGAACGGTATCGATTGCAGGATGTTCAAGCTCTTCAAAAGAAACCACGGCTGCCGGAACGGATACTGTACTGAAGGTAGGTGTAATTTACATCTCACCGAAAGACGACGGTGGTTATTCACAGGCTCATGCAGAGGGAATTGCACAGGCTGTTGCCGCATTAGGTGACAAAATCAAGGTGTTTGAGCTCGAAAACGTTAATGATACTGATGCGGCTGCTACAACTTCCGCTATCGATAATCTTGTGAACGAAGGCTGCACCCTGATTTTTACAACCAGCTACGGCTATATGCAGGCAACTGCAGATGCTGCAACCAAATATCCGAATGTAAAATTCTGCCACTGCTCAGGTTATACGCGGAATGACACAAATTTGGATACGTACTTCGGACAAATCGAGAGCGCGCGTTATCTGGCCGGTATCGTTGCAGGTCTCACAACGAAGACGGACAAGCTCGGCTACGTCGCAGCTTTCCCGATTCCTGAATGTATCCGCGGAATTAATGCCTATACACTGGGTGCCAGATCTGTAAATCCGAATGCAACGGTTACCGTTGTCTGGACAAACACATGGTTTGACATGGATGTTGAAAAGGCTGCTGCCGAATCTCTTCTCTCTCAGGGAATTGATGTTATGGCTCAGCATCAGGATTCTCCTGCTGCAATCAACGCAGCTGCCGCTGCCGGTGCATTTGCGGTCGGATATGACCTTACCTATGCAGGCGCTCCGAAAGCATATTTGACCGCACCTCTCTGGAACTGGGGAACATACTATACATACAAGATTCAGCAGGTACTGGACGGACAGTGGAAAATTGAAAACTACTGGGGCGGAATGAAGGAAGGCGTTGTCAAACTTGATACACTTTCATCACTGGTTTCTGCTGAAGCAAGCGCCGCTGTTGCCAAAGTTCAGGATACCGTAGTTTCCGAAGGCAATGCGTTCGTGTTTGCCGGCCCGATCAAGGACCAGAGCGGAACGGTCAAAGTGGCTGAAGGTTCAAGTCTCAGCTATGATGATCAGATGGGCATGAGCTGGTTTGTAGAGGGCGTTGTCGGAGAAATTCCGGCACCTTAATCCCGGTTAATTAAATGATTTGATGCTTTCGCGGCATTCATGGTGCAAACCGGGGTGCCGCGAATTGCTAATCAGAATATGGGAGCGGCGCAATGATCCATGTAAATCCGACAACACCGGAGCTTGCTTTTTCCATGCGTGGAATCAGCAAAACCTTTGGGTCCGTACTGGCAAATGAAAACATTCATTTTGAAGTCCGGAAGGGCGAAATTCATGCGCTTTTAGGCGAAAACGGTTCAGGTAAGAGTACACTCATGAACATTCTTTCCGGCATCTATCAGCCGGATGACGGCATCATTGAAGTCAACGGTGTCGAAAAGATTTTTCATTCTCCTATTGACTCCATTTCAAGCGGAATCGGTATGGTATACCAGCACTTTATGCTGGCGGAACCACTGACAGCCGGTGAAAATATAGCCGCCGGAACAAAAGGCTTTTTTCTTAACAGGAAAACAGACAGCCGTACGATTCGGGAGTTTTCCGAAAAATACGGCATGGAAATAGATCCGGACAAGCTTACCCATCAGCTGTCCGTCAGTGAAAAACAAACGGTTGAAATCCTGAAGGTGTTATACAGAGGCGCGCGTATCCTGGTATTGGACGAACCGACAGCCGTGCTGACTCCGCAGGAAATACGAAGACTTTTCATTGTTTTGCGAAAAATGCGTGAAAGCGGATGCTCGATCGTATTTATCAGTCACAAATTGAATGAAGTTATGGATCTCTGTGACCGCGTCACCGTTCTGCGCAAAGGACGAAGCATAGAGACCTGCAATATCGCGGACATCAATTCCTATGATCTGGTCGAAAAAATGGTCGGACGAAAAGTTGACCTGTCGATTGATCGGCCGCTGCCAAGGCCGGACGGCACGGAGTGCCTGCTTGTTGAAAATATGTCTCTTCATGATGAGAATGGATATAAAAAACTGAACCGTATTTCGTTTTCCCTGCGCCATGGAGAAATACTGGGCGTCGCCGGTCTGGCCGGCGGGGGTCAAAAGGAACTTTGCGAAGCCGTCGCCGGGATTATTCCGATCGATGAAGGGAAAATCATCTTTGACGGAACGAATATTTCCGGGAAATCACCCAGGGAGATTATCCGGCTGGGTGTTTCCATGAGCTTTATCCCGGAGGATCGTCTGGGAATGGGGCTCGTCGCATCCATGGATATTGCCGACAATATTTTGCTGAAAGATTATGCTTTCCAGAAAGGTCCGTTTCTTCATACGGCGGAAGTCCGCAAAAAAGCGGAACAAATCGTGGAAGATCTCGACATCATGACGCCTGGCATTTTTCATCCTGTCCGGAAACTTTCGGGCGGCAATATTCAAAAAGTAATTCTGGGAAGAGAAATCAACCTGAGTCCGAAGCTTCTGATTACAGCATATGCGGTTCGGGGGCTGGATATCAATTCTTCCTACACAATCTACAACCTTTTAAATGAGCAAAAGAAAAAGAACGTTGCCATACTGTATATCGGAGAGGATTTGGATGTCCTTCTTGAACTGTGTGATCGCATCATGGTCCTGTTTGCAGGTGAAATTACAGGAATTGTCGACGCCGGATCCGCAACAAAGGAAGAAATCGGACAGATGATGTCCGGTACGAAGCTTGCGGACGTAGTGGGGGGAGGTAAACATGTTTCGAATCGCTAAGAAAGATGATCTCCCCAAATGGAAAAGCATGCTCATACGGATAGCGTCTGTCTTCGTAGGTCTTATTCTTTCGGGACTTGTGATCGTTCCTCTCGGATATAATCCAGTTACGACTTTCTCTGCATTGTTCGGCGGTGCATTTGGATCCTCGAGTGCTCTGATTACCACGATCAAAATAGCCATTCCGCTATCCATCACGGCACTGGGTCTTGCCGTCGCATTCCGAATGAAGTTCTGGAATATCGGAGGTGAAGGACAGATTTTAATGGGATGCGTTTTTGCAACCTATATTTCTCATCAAATGCCGCAGAGCACAAACGGCGTCGTTCTTATTGTCCTGATGGGAGTCGCAGGCTTTTTCGGAGGTGCCGTTTGGGCGTTGATTCCAGGTGTTTTCCGCGTATATTTCCGCACAAACGAGACGCTTTTCACATTGATGATGAACTATATTGCTCTGTTTATCGTACAGTACCTGCATTTTGTCCTTTGGCGTAATCCGGCTTCACACGGTTTTCCGGGAATAAAGGCGATCCCCTTGCAGGCACACCTTCCAAAAATATTCGGTATTCATATCGGATGGATTATTGCACTCTTTCTCGCGGCTCTTGTGTTTCTTCTTATCCGCAAGACAAAATTGGGATATGAAATTCGGGTGGTCGGCGAGAGTGAACCTACAGCAAATTATGCAGGCATGAATGTTAAGAAAGTCATGCTGACAGGCATCATGCTCTCAGGCGGTATAGTCGGGTTGGCGGGCATGATCAAGCTCACGGGCGACGTATATACGCTTTCCCCTGATATCACGGGGAACGCCGGGTTCACGGCCATCGTCATCGCCTGGCTGTCCAATCTTTCAGCTCCTGTGATCATGTTCGTATCTATTCTGATCGCAGCATTAGAGCAGGGGTCGCAGATCATTCAGATTAAATCCGGCGGATCCGCAGCCGTTACCGGCATTATTCAGGGATTAATTCTGATGTCAGCTCTTGGAGCAGAATTTTTCCTGCGATACAGAGTTGTCCGCAGAAAACGATATGTACAGGCGAATCATCCGGTAACCGGAGAGATAAGCGGGACGGCAGAACAGCCGTCATCCGAAAACATGGAACAGAAAGATAAGCAGCAAATCGCTGATGATGCGAATCATGTGTCCGAAGGTTCGGAAGTTGTACCGGAAGGAGATGCAAAATGAATATGAGTTTTATAGTCGCAACATTTTTCGCATCCGCGATCGCATTCAGTGTGTCGCTCCTTTTGGGAACCCTCGGAGAACTTCTTACGGAACGCGCGGGCCATTTGAATCTCGGCGTTGAAGGAATGATGCTTATGGGCGGATCCTGCGGATATGTCGCAGCAGTCCGCACACACAATCTCGTTCTAGCTTTACTTTTTGCTGTGCTTGGGGCAGGGTTCGGAGCGCTGCTTTATGCGGTGCTGACGGTTACACTTCGCGCAAATCAGAACGTATCCGGTCTGGCGCTGACGACGTTCGGCGCCGGTCTTGCCAATACGCTCGGAAGCACGGTTCCGAACACCAATACACCGGAAAATATCGCTGCGTTTTTCAAATTCCACCCGCTTGAACTTGAACATACGGTGAACGGCATCCTGTCCTTCTTCCATCAAATATCCAGGTTCATGCATATCGGGAATAGTTCTCAGGCAGCATTCCAGCCATACCATATCAACAACCCGGTTCTGGCCTTCATTAATACGGCATTTCTTTCGCAGGATATTTTCGTGTACCTGACCATATTGCTGGCCTTCCTGATGACATTTTATCTGTTCAAAACAAAAAAAGGCCTTGCTCTTCGCATGGTCGGTGAGAACACAGCTGCTGCGGATGCATCCGGACTGCCGGTTACCCGTATTAAATATATGTACATTATTGCCGGCGGTATGCTGTGCGGTTTGGCGGGCCTTTATATTCCGCTGGTTCTCCAGGGCACCTGGCATTCTGATATCACGGCCGGAAAAGGATGGATCGTTGTGGCTCTCGTTATCTTTGTCCGCTGGCATCCGATAAAAGCAATCGGAGGTGCGTTTGTTTTCGGTGCGCTGTCGATTGTCGGCCTGTCCATTCAGCAGTTTTCCCAGCTGTCATCGATGATTTTCTTTAACCAGTATATTATGGTCATGTATCCATATATTCTTACAATTGTCGTACTGGTATTCACATATGGACGGAAAAAGGCGTGGCGCGGACCGAGTGCCATAGGCAGCGCATATTTTAGGGAAGAGCGATAATCGAATGATTGTGCTATAATACAACGGATAGAAAAAGCAGGTTGGAGGTTCGCTTTGGGCAATGGAGTAATGACTGGAATTTTTAGTTTTGTCCGGGAAATATTTGCGGGCCTGAGCAGCGGTGTTCTTTTTTTTGGCGGACCGACTGATATTATCCGCTATATTGTGGATATACTTCTGATTACATTTATTCTCTATAACCTCCTAAAGGTTCTTCGTGAGACGCGTGCCTGGCAGCTTCTCAAAGGAGTTTTGCTGATCGTTCTTCTTACTATGATCTGCAGTCTTTTCGGGCTTGAGATGGTCGGTTTTTTATTTAATAAGATTTTATATATTGTGGCACTGGCTTTTGTTGTTATTTTCCAGCCGGAACTTCGAAGAGCATTGGAAACGGTCGGTTTGAAGTCCTTTACATCTATTTCCAGCGCGTTTTCTCCGGAGTTTCAGGATCCCCAACATAATCTTTCGAAAATGATTGACGAAACCGTAACTGCATGTGTAAAAATGTCGAAGTCATACACAGGTGCGTTTATTATTTTTGAACGCAATTCGAAGCTCAGCGAGCTGATCGAACAGGAAAATGCGGTCAAACTGGACTCATCCGTTACGGATACAATGCTTCAATCCATTTTTTATAAAGGATCTCCGCTGCATGACGGTGCGATTCTTATTCGCGAGGGAAGAATATCAGCAGCAAGATGTCATATCCCGCTGGCTGATAATTACCATGTCCGCGAGGATCTCGGCACACGCCATCGCGCAGCCATCGGTGCCAGTGAAATGGGGGATGCTTTTGCCGTCGTGATTTCGGAAGAGCGGGGAACGATTTCCATTGCGCTGAACGGATGTCTTTATGTGATGGAAAACGGAGAGGATTTGCGCAGCAACATTCAGTACCTGCTTGGCGTCACAACAGTCCCCGGCAAGTTTGCCCGAAAACTCAAATTTCGAAGAGCCGCTAAACCGGAAACGGAGATCGTACGCTCTGCAGCGGTTCTGCAAAACAAAGTTGAAACAAATGCAGACGTGTCCGGAACTGCACATATGTCCGACATGTCTCCAGTCGCATGCTCAACCCCGGAAAAGGAATGTGCAATCCCTCAGCCGTCTCCTTTGCTTATTCATGATGAGGCCATATCTGCGAGACTGTCGAAGGCGAAAACCATACGAATCACGCGGCTGCAGAGGGTAATACTTCTTCTTCTGTCATTTCTGATTTCCATTGGCTTGTGGATGTATATTCAAATTACAAGTAATCCGATTGTCGAGAAGTCCATGACGATTCCGATCCATTTCCAAAACAAAGAAAATCTTGACGCCCTGCACCTGGCTGTTGATTGGCCGAACCAAACGGTTACTGTGGATGTTGTCGGAAGAAAAGCAGTGATGGATTCATTTTCGGAATCGGATATCAGTGCATATTTGGACTTTTCGGGTGTAACCGCTGCCGGTGTAGCCCGGATTCCTGTACATATAGCAAAAGAGAACCCGGTATATTTTCGAGTAAAAAATCAATTGCCGGAATCTATTCTGGTCAATATTTATGAAACGGCCGGATAGAAAACAGCGGCACATAGTCTATTTATTAATTTGGAGGAAACAATGGGAAGACTTTTTGGGACGGACGGCGTCAGAGGGATTGCAAATAGAGACCTCACTCCGGATCTGGCTTATAAACTCGGGTTTGCAGGAGCCATGGTACTGGCGGGTGACACAATTCACAAACCCAAAATATTAATCGGGTGCGACACAAGAATATCATGCGGCATGCTTGAGGCGGCCCTCACGGCAGGCATTTGTTCAGCCGGTGCGGATGTGTTTTTGTGCGGAGTAGTTCCGACCCCTGCTGTGGCATATCTGACAA
>JADGQQ010000121.1 GCA_017881645.1 Clostridia bacterium | reverse complement strand
CCGAACAATCCGAGCGGAGCAGCGATCGGTTATGCGGATCTGACGGCCTGGGTGAAATATGCACGAACCGTCGGAGCGGTCATTCTTTACGATGCGGCATACGAAGCTTTTATTTCCGAAGATCTTCCCCATACGATATTTGAAATTCCGGGCGCAAAAGAGTGTGCCATTGAGCTTCGAAGTTTTTCGAAGACTGCAGGATTTACCGGAGTCCGCTGCGGATATACCGTCATCCCGAAGCAGCTCGTGCGTGACGGAGTCCGCGTGAGAGACCTCTGGGCCAGACGTCAGGCAACCAAGTTCAACGGTGTATCATACATTACGCAGCGCGCTGCTGCGGCAATTTACTCTCCGGAAGGAAAAGTCCAGGTAAAAGAGACCATTTCCGCCTATATGGAGAACGCAAAAATTCTTCGGGAAGGCCTCACGGCGCTCGGGTTTGAAGTATCCGGAGGCGTAAACGCCCCGTACATCTGGCTGAAAACAAAAGACGGGATGACTTCGTGGGAGTTTTTCGATTATCTGCTGAATGAAGCAAGTATCGTCGGAACGCCGGGATCCGGATTCGGACCGTGCGGCGAAGGATTTTTCCGGCTGACAGCGTTCGGGTCCAGGGAAGCATCGGAAGAGGCTCTCCGGCGGATTGCAGCACTTCCGGAGGCCGGGCGCAGCGAAAACAAAATTTAACTAACTTTTTTAAGTAATCCGTCTTTGAACAAATTGACACTGTTTGCACTCACCTATATAATGGTAAGGGCAAGGATTCCTTTGAGAGAGTATTGCTCGGGGGATTCTTTTTTATTTGAACAATACGGTGCAGGACTAAGTGGCAAGGCAACATTATGACTCATCATGTATGTTGCCTTTCGTATTGCGGGAGGGGTTTAACCATGGTCAAGGCAATCGTTGGAGCGAACTGGGGAGATGAAGGCAAGGGGAAAATCACCGACATGTTCGCTGCTGAATCCGATATTGTGATCCGCTTTCAAGGCGGAGCCAATGCAGGACACACGATAATTAACGAATACGGTAAATTTGCCCTTCATCAGCTGCCTTCGGGTGTTTTTCACAGAAATATCACTAACATTATCGGAAACGGCGTGGCTCTGAATATCCCGAAATTGAAAGCCGAAATAGCACATGTCGTAGCTGGCGGGGTGCCGACGCCGAATCTGATGATTTCGGACCGTGTACAGATCGTAATGCCATATCACATTCTGTTTGACCAATATGAAGAAGAGCGACTGGGCGGCAAGGCTTTCGGATCCACCAAATCCGGCATTGCGCCCTTTTATTCGGACAAATATGCCAAGATCGGATTTCAAATCAGCGAACTTTTCGAAGAAGCGGCGCTGATGGAGAAGCTGATATCGGTTCTGACGCTGAAAAATACGATTCTGGAATATCTGTATCACAAGCCGACACTCGATCCGCAGATTCTTTTTGATGAGTTGATGGAGTATCGTTCTTTCGTTGAGCCTTTCGTTGAAGATACGGGTGCTTATCTCTATCAGGCGATCAGGGAGAACAAGAGAATTCTTCTTGAGGGTCAGCTCGGATCGATGAAGGATCCTGATCACGGCATATATCCGATGGTTACATCCTCGTCGACGTTGGCCGGGTTCGGCTCTGTCGGTGCGGGAATTCCTCCCTATGAGATCAGGGAAATCGTCGCAGTTGTAAAGGCCTATTCTTCGGCTGTCGGCGCTGGAGCTTTTACCAGTGAGATTTTCGGGGAAGAGGCGGATGAACTCCGCAGGCTCGGCGGAGATGCCGGGGAATTCGGAGCCACAACGGGCCGTCCAAGACGCATGGGGTGGTTTGACTGCGTGGCTTCCCGTTACGGGTGCCGTATCCAGGGTGCAACGGATGTTGCGCTGACAGCGATTGACTGTCTGGGATATCTGGAGGAGATTCCGGTATGCGTTGCCTATGAAATCGACGGGGTCATAACACATGATTTCCCGAATCCGACGAAGCTTGACAAGGCAAAGCCCGTTCTGAAGACGCTCAAGGGTTGGAAATCCAACATCCGCGGCATTACATCTTTTGAAGAACTCCCGAAGGAAGCGCAGGATTACGTACTGTTTATTGAAAAAGAACTTGGCGTAAAGATTTCGCTCGTTTCAACCGGTCCGAAGCGCGACGAGATTATGTTCCGGAAGTGATTCGGATGCGCGTAATAATGACAGCAGAAACTACTTGTTTTGAGAGACGAATTTGCAGGAGGAAATGACACGTGGTCGAAGAGAAGGTTCTGGTTCTGGATTTTGGCGGTCAGTATAATCAGCTGATTGCAAGAAGGGTACGCGAACAGAACGTATTCGCCGAAATTCTGCCCTATACGGCAGGTCTGGACCGGATCAGGGCAGGCAACTATAAAGGAATTATTTTCACCGGAGGCCCCAACAGCGTTTATGATGAGAACTCGCCCCGATACAGCAAGGAAATCCTTACATTAGGGATTCCAATCCTTGGCATATGTTACGGCGCACAGCTCATGGCGTATTTATTAGGCGGAGATGTAACCCCGTCCCCGGCTCGCGAGTATGGCAAGACGGAAATCGTTTTGTCTGCGGACTCTAAGCTGTTTAACAATGTTACACTGGAAAATACCTGCTGGATGAGCCATACGGACTTCATCTGCAAACTGCCGGAAGGCTTCTCGGTTACGGGGAAGACGGACAACTGTTCCTGTGCCGCGATGGAGAATCCGTCCTGCGGACAGTATGCCGTACAGTTCCATCCCGAGGTCATGCATACACCGCAGGGATCCATCATGCTGCATAATTTCCTCTTCGACATCTGCGGATGCCGGGGAGACTGGGTCATGTCTGCATTCGTTGAGGAATCCATCGTACGGCTTCGCACCAAAATCGGTGATAAGAAAGTTCTGTGTGCCATGTCCGGAGGCGTGGATTCATCGGTTGCGGCTATGATGATCCATAAAGCAGTCGGAAAACAGCTGACGTGCATTTTTGTAGACCACGGACTTCTTCGCAAGAACGAAGGAGACATGGTGGAGACGGTTTTCAAGAAAGAATTTGACATGAACCTCATTCGCGTCAATTGCCAGAAGCGTTTTCTGGACAGACTGGCCGGTGTTTCGGATCCGGAGACCAAGAGAAAGATCATCGGCGAGGAATTTATCCGTGTTTTTGAAGAAGAAGCCAATAAAATCGGGACCGTGGACTATCTTGTACAGGGAACCATCTATCCGGATGTCATTGAGAGCGGGGTCGGAGATGCTGCGGTAATAAAGAGCCACCACAATGTCGGAGGCCTTCCGGATGATATTGCATTTAAAGAGCTGATCGAACCGCTGCGCGATCTCTTCAAGGATGAGGTCCGGAAAGCGGGCGTCGAACTGGGGATTCCGGATGATCTGGTCTGGCGGCAGCCATTTCCAGGTCCGGGTCTTGCAATCCGCATTATGGGAGAAATCACTGAGCAGAAGCTTTCGGTACTTCGGGATGCAGATGCGATATTCCGTGAGGAGATCAAGAAAGCAGGGCTTGATCGCGATATCAATCAGTATTTCGCCGTGTTAACCAATGTTCGATCTGTCGGTGTCATGGGAGACGGACGTACCTACGACTACATGCTTGCTCTTCGCGGTGTAACCACCAGCGACTTTATGACGGCTGACTTCGCAAGGATTCCATATGAGGTACTCGACATCTGTTCCCGCAGAATCGTAAATGAAGTGGGACATATCAACCGAATCGTTTACGACATTACAAGCAAACCGCCGGCGACAATCGAATGGGAATAAAATGGGGAAGCAAGACAATAGATAGATCTTTATCAATACAATTAAAAACGAAAGGGAGGGATGAAAAATGGCTATGAAATATATCTTCGTTACAGGGGGTGTTGTATCCGGCTTAGGGAAGGGAATCACAGCCGCTTCTCTCGGCCGCCTCCTTAAATGCAGGGGAATTCGCGTTACAATGCAGAAATTTGATCCGTACCTGAACATTGATCCGGGCACGATGAATCCTTTTCAGCATGGTGAAGTTTACGTAACGAACGACGGAGCCGAAACGGATCTGGATCTCGGACATTACGAGAGATTCATAGATGAGAATCTATCTCAGAACTCGAACGTAACGGCGGGCCGCGTATACTATTCCGTTCTTACAAAAGAGAGACAGGGCGACTATCAGGGGGGAACCGTGCAGGTCATTCCGCATGTCACTAACGAGATTAAAGAACGAATGAAAGCCGGCAAGACCGGATATGATGTAGCGATCATCGAGATCGGCGGAACCATCGGTGACATTGAGTCGCTGCCGTTTATTGAAGCCGCACGTCAGTTCTCTACCGAAGTCGGAAGAGAGAACTGTATTTTTATTCATGTTACGCTGGTCCCTTATCTGGCCGCATCACAGGAGCAGAAAACTAAGCCCACGCAGCATTCCGTAAAAGAGGTCCTCTCACACGGAATTCAGCCGGACATCCTTGTGTGCCGTACGGAAATCGGGCTGCCCGAAGAACTGAAAAGCAAGATTGCGATGTTCTGCAATGTTCCGCAGCAGTGCGTTATTGAGAATAAGGATATGAATCTTTTATATGAAGTTCCGCTGGCTCTCGAGAAGCAGAATCTGGCCGACATTGTCTGCGAGCGTTTCGGGTTCGGCAAAATCGAACCGGATCTCACGGAATGGAAGGAACTTGTACATAATCTGACCTGTCCGGAGAGCACAACGACCATTGCACTTGTCGGGAAATATGTCGGACTTCATGATGCGTACCTCTCCGTTGCCGAATCGCTGACACATGCCGGCGGCGGCAACCACACAAAGGTTAAAATCAAATGGATTGAGGCAAAAGAGGTGACTCCGGAGTCCGCCGCAGAGATTTTTGCAGATGTTCAGGGGATTCTTGTTCCGGGCGGGTTTGGAAATCGAGGAACAGAGGGCAAAATACAGGCGGCCAAATATGCCAGAGAGAACAAGATTCCATATCTTGGCATCTGTCTGGGCCTGCAGATTGCACTGATTGAATTTGCAAGGAATGTTCTGGGTCTCGAAGGCGCGAACAGCGCTGAACTCGATCCGAATACGAAATACCCGGTAATCGACCTGATGCCGGAGCAGACAAACGTCACACAGCTTGGCGGAACGATGCGTCTCGGGCAGTATCCCTGCCGTCTGGATGAATCGTCCAAGTCGTTTGCTTTTTACAAGGAGAATCTGATTCACGAAAGACACCGTCACAGATATGAAGTCAACAATGATTACAGAGAACAGTTCCAGCAAAATGGAGTTCTTCTGGCCGGAACATCTCCGGACAATCGAATTGTGGAAATGATCGAACTCCCGGATCACCCTTGGTATGTCGCCTGCCAGTTCCATCCGGAATTCAAGTCGCGTCCCAACCGTCCGCACCCGCTTTTCTTCGGCTTCATCAAAGCAGCCAGAGAATTTGCCGAGACGCATGGAATAAAAGAACAAGAGAAAGCCAACGGTTAAAAACCGCAAATGAGTATCTAAGACTTCAAAAACGAAAAAGTAATGGAATCAGCCGGGGGAATTGAAAAATTCTTCCGGCTTTTCTTCTAACCAGGTACAGAGGAGAAGTCCCGCCCCGACGGCTTCGAACGGAAGATCGTAAACGGGAGTCACTCCCGCGTCCAGCAGTTCCCGTGTGGTTGAATAGGGTATGCGGTTCTTTTCGATCGGTGCGATAAAGAGCTGCTTGCCATTCGCTTTGCACATATCCTG
>JADGQQ010000013.1 GCA_017881645.1 Clostridia bacterium | reverse complement strand
GATAAAGCACTTAGCCTGCTAAGCGGCGCAGCAATATCTGAAAGTCTTCCCCTCTATTCAATCGGTTATGCGCAAAGCACGAGTGGATACATTAATTTTACCGGTGCGGATGCGCGGGTCGATCTTATTCCGTCACTCAAAGTGATCCTGCATCTTGCAGAAGAAGGGAAAGCTCCATCTTCGAGTCTGCTTTGGATAAAAGAGCAAATCATAAATGAAAAGACACTTTACTCTGCATATGACATTCTTTCGGGAACACCGACCGCGACGGAACAGATGGATGCCTACGGCATTGTTTTACAGATCGCCAGAGCGACTGACGATGCCGATCTATACCAACAGACACTCGTATGTCTGCAGCGGCACCTGGCAACCAGTATCACAAGCGATGCAAAGGATACGATTTTCCGTAAGCCGGATGATGCCAGGATTGTCGTGTATGCGAAAGATAATCTGGAAGCACTTCTGGGTGCCTGATTACCTGATTTCGCAGGAATCGGCCTCCCCGGTGTGTTTTTTGCAAAATAATGAAAATCATTTTGGGAAAAGAGCAGTTTTTCCATTGTCTATACGGCTGTTTTTCTTTATACTATGCCCGTATGATATTGTTATAAAAAGAAAGAAGGATATTTCATGGGATTTATTGACGTAATTATTGAAAAGGCCAAAGCGGCCGACAAAACGATTGTTCTTCCCGAGGGGAAGGATCCGCGGACGATCGAAGCAGCTGCAAAGCTGTTGGAACGCGAAATTGTCAAAGTAATTCTGATCGGAAATAGGGAAGCATTAATAGGCAGCGCCGGGAAATGGGACATTTCAGGGGCTGTTTTTATTGATCCTATGAATTACCCCCAATATGACGAATATGTTGAAATTTTTACCGAGCTCCGGAAGAAGAAATTTGCATCCGTTGATGAAGCCAGAGAAAAAGCAAAAGAGCTGATGCGCGATGAGGTCTTCATTGCTGTCATGATGGTCAAACAGGGACTTGCGGACGGCATGGTGTCAGGGGCCTGTCATAGTACGGCTGATACTTTACGTCCGTCACTGCAGATTTTGAAGACGGCGCCTGGAACCAAGCTCGTATCGGCCTTCTTTATGATGGTAGTGCCTGACTGTGATTATGGTTCTGAAGGCGTATTCCTGTTCGGCGATTCCGGTCTTGTGGAAAACCCCAATGCGGATGAGCTGTCTGAAATTGCTATTTCATCTGCAAAGAGCTTCCGTCAGCTGGCAGGAAGAGAACCCAACGTTGCCATGCTGTCGTATTCTACGTATGGCTCCGCACACTCTGTTCTGACCGAGAAAGTCGTTGAGGCGACCCGGCTTGCAAAAGAAAAGGCACCGGATCTGAATTTGGACGGGGAACTGCAGCTCGATGCGGCTATTGTACCGTCTGTCGGCAAAAGTAAAGCTCCGGGAAGCCCGGTGGCCGGTTTGGCGAACGTACTTATTTTCCCGGATCTCAACGCAGGAAATATCGGATATAAGCTTGCACAGCGGTTGGCGAAGGCTGAAGCTTACGGACCTATCACACAGGGGCTTGCGGCTCCTGTAAACGATCTGTCACGCGGATGCTGTGCGGATGACATTGTTGGTGTTGCGGCGATTACTGCCGTTCAGGCAATAAAGTAGAAACGACGAAAGTGGCATGATCCGCGAAAGCCGTGAAAGCGGCTTTTTTGCCGGAGTGCTTCAAAAAGGAGAAAAAAATGAAAGTACTGGTTATTAATGCAGGAAGCTCATCCATAAAATATCAATTTCTCATTTCGGAGACGGGTGAGGTTTTGGCGAAGGGCGGAGCGGAAAGAATCGGACTGGATGATGCATTCATCATTCATTCAAAGTCCGGTCCTGAAAAAGTCAAGATTGAAGTGGATCTGCCAAATCATAAGGAAGCGGTAGAAAAGGTTCTGGAAATACTGACGAGTACCGAGTATGGCGTAATCAGCTCCATGATGGAAATCGATGCGGTAGGACACCGTGTTGTTCATGGAGGAGAGAAGTTCTCACATTCTGCGATTATCACGCCTTCGGTAAAAGCAACGATACGTGTCTGCATCGCTCTTGCACCCCTTCACAATCCGGCGAATATGACCGGGATTGAAGCGTGTGAAGCAGCCATGCCCGGCGTTCCGCAGGTTGCCGTCTTTGATACTGCGTTTCATCAGACAATGCCGCCGGCCGCATACATGTATGCACTGCCGTATGAATTATACGAAGAATACCGCATTCGCCGTTATGGCTTCCACGGCACTTCACATGGATATGTTGCACAGCGCTGCGCAGATATACTGGGCCGCCCGATCGAGGATCTCAAAATTGTGACATGCCATCTGGGGAACGGCTCTTCCATTGCTGCAGTAAAAAACGGGAAATGCATAGATACCTCCATGGGACTGACTCCGCTGGCCGGTATCTGTATGGGTACGAGGTGCGGTGACATTGATCCTGCAATCGTTACTTTTATTATGGAAAAAGAAGGACTCGACATGAAGGGCATCGATGCGCTCATGAACAAAAAGTCCGGTGTACTGGGCGTTTCCGGAGTATCATCTGATTTCCGCGATCTTTATGCAGCGGCAGATTCCGGCAACGACAGAGCAAAAATGGCAATAGACATGTTCATTTACCAGTGTAAGAAATATATCGGAGCTTATGCTGCTGCGATGGGCGGAATTGATGCTGTTGTGTTTACAGCCGGTGTCGGCGAAAACAATGACGACATCCGTGAGAAAGCTGTTGAAGGCCTCGCATTCATGGGGATTCAAATTGACAAGGAAAAGAACCGCGGACTGAGAGGCACCGAAGCGAATGTTTCTGCGCCGGCTTCCACGGCACAGGTACTTGTCATTCCGACGAATGAAGAACTTGCCATTGCACGGGAGACGGAGAAAGTAGTCAAATTACTGCATGAAAGTACGTAAGTATCCGTTAGAATGCGGAGACATTTTCTGTCTGATTACAGCTTCCATGCCTGCACGAGAGATGTAACTCCCTGAAGGATTTTTTCATTCGAAAGACCTGCATAGCCAAGCAGCACGGTACTTTGCGGAATGGAGAGTCCGGATGCCCGGCTCTTCTCCGGATCTTCCGGAGAATCCTGACCGGATTTGTCTGACAAATAGTAGGAAGAAATGCCGTAGACAATTGTCGCGGCATTTTTTGCGCTTGCTACCAACTCCTCTTCCGACATGCCGTTTTTTACGAGGCAGAGAAGATGAAGCCCTGCATCGGTACCGCTGATATGCAGTTTTTTTCTGTATGGAGACAAAGCGGAGAGGAACAGATCTCTTTTTCTGCGGTACAGGGTCCGCATCCGGTTGATGTGACGCTCAAAATCGCCGGTTTCTATATAGCGTGCCCAAACAAGCTGATCAAGTCGTGTGATCGTTGTGTTGTAATAGGAAAGATTCTCATGGAAGGCGCGGCATAATTCTCGCGGCAGAACAAGATAACTGACGCGGACGGAAGGAGCAAGAGATTTTGAAAAGGTCCCCAGATAGATGACTTTTTCAGCGGCATCCATTGCGCTGATCGGCGGAATCGGTCGTCCCGAGTAGCGGAATTCACTATCGTAATCATCTTCGATAATGTATCGGTCCTCTGATTCAGAAGCCCATGTGAGCAGTTCATTTCTTCGATTGACGGGCATAATAATGCCGAGCGGAAATTGATGGGACGGTGTTGTGTAGACAAGATTCGCTCCGCTTTGGTAAAGCCGCTGCATATGGATGCCATATTTATCCAGAGGAATCAAGTCAACCGGTACCTGAAGACCAGTGAATATCTGATACGCTTTGTTATATACCGGGTTTTCCATAGCAATCGAGCTGATTTCGTGTGATGAACGGAGAATTTGAATCAGGAGCTGAAGAATATAATCTGTTCCGGCACCGATAATAATCTGCGCAGGATCGCAGAAGAGACCTCTGGATTCCCGAAGGTATGTACACAGAGAACTACGAAGATAAGAATCCCCCTCCGGTTCGCAATTCATGAACAGCTGTTCCTTATAAGCAGAGAACACATCCCGGAAAGTTCTTTTGATTCCGGCAATCGGAAGAGCATTGAGATCGACACCGTTCGGCGAGAAATCAATTGAGTCTGATTGCCGGTACGGGTTGGATAATGAAGCGGTCTCGTATGTATTTGGAGGAATGTCTTTTCGATTTGTCTCAGGATTTCTTGCGGCACCGGAAACCGACTGAAGAACGGCACCGGATGTTTGGGAACGAAGATCGGATGCATAATATCCGCTTCGCGCGCGTGCCTCAATATACCCCTCGGACACCAGCTGCTGATATGCAGAATCAACAGTATTTACACTGATTCCGAGATGTGAGGACAGAATCCTTTTCGACGGCATTCGCGTGCCTGCCGGATACCGGTCCGACATCAAATCTTCTTTCAGTGTCTCGTATAACTGCATATAAAGAGTCGATATTCCTGTTTGCAGAGTGGGCATATACATATGAAATTCCTTCCCGTATCCGTTATGTGCGGTAAACTGATACCATTGAAATATTTAAGACTGACACTTTCAATGGTATCAAAAAATGGATACAATGGCAACAAAAACAAAGAATGAGGAATGCATCATGTTTAAGAAGGACATTATCAACGTAAAATCAAGTTTTTCACCGCATCCGGCAGAAGACATTCCGGCTGCTGATCAAGCGGACCTTGTACAGAATGAAGCCGGTACAGCACGCCGTTCGTCACAAAAGGCTCTGCTTCGGCTAACCGTTTCAGGAGTTTTTGCGGCACTGATTTTTGTAGCTACATTTGTAATTAAGATTCCAACCACCATTGGATATGCCAATATGGGTGACGGGGTCATTTTATTCGCATCCTATTTGTTAGGCCCCCTCGCTTTTTTCCCGGCCGCAATCGGATCAGCGCTGGCGGATCTCCTTGCCGGGTATCCGGTCTGGATTCCTGCTACGTTTGTAATTAAGGGACTTATGGGACTTGTCGCCGGTTTCATCATGAAAAGAACGGATGTATCATTGCCCCGCAAAATTTTTGCCTTCGTAATCGCAGAAGGAATCATGGTCTCCGGCTATTTTCTCTTCGAAACGGTACTGTTTCATCTTGCATATTCGCTGACATCCATTATTCCGAATCTGATACAGGGCGGCGTGGGAATTGCGATTGCAATTGTTCTCTGCACTTTGCTTGCCAGAATGCGTACATCCGTTCGGACGAAATTGCAGGAGTCGTCAGAAGATACACGTTCGAACAAGTAGAATATGAGCTCCTAATCCGATCCCGATACTTATCTGTCGTATATTGACTGTTAACTACACAACGGTGTCCATATGTTGCTTGTTTTGAATGGATCAAGTACTATGGTATAAGTTTAAAAAAGGTGGATGGTTCTTTGAACACAAAAAGCCGGGTCGTATCGGAATCAGCGTATCGGACTTTCAGGCAGTTTGCATTGATTCTGTGTCCCTTTACATTCTTTTTTGATGCGGCTATTCATTTTCGCGGGAAGATTAATTTGTCATTGCCGGTGACGTATATTCTTCTGATCTTACTCAATGGCGGTCTGGTGTTGGTTGTAACACTAACAATTCGTTCTTTTCTTATTTATCGAAAGAGTATTAAGTCCGATACATTTTCATTCCTGCAGTCGATAAAAAAGAAATTCAAGGAGTATTTGCCGGTTACACTGGTTGCTTTACTATTTACCGTGCTTGCCGGATTTCAGTTCGATATGGTTCCCCGCTACGACGGCGGGCAATATTACGATGCGATCATTACGGCAACCCAGACGTTTTCATTTACTCTGCATTCTCTTGTATCATCGTTTATTTTGCTATTGCATCCAATGCAGGGAACTTCATTGCTCCTCGGTGTCGGAGAAATGATCTTCCCCAAACAGAGTGTAGGGGTATATGGAGTAACGCTACTTTTGTCTGTTGTTTCCATTTTTTGTCTTTATCAGATTATGGGGAAAATTTATACGGAAGTGGGAAATTGGATGAAGGCAGCGGGAACAGCGGTCTTCGCCTTCTGTCCTTATGTGCTGGGACTATTTTCACATATCAGTCCAGACTATATTACGATGTTACTTTTCATAATGCTTGTATATACATTTTCTGAAGAACTGGATTATCTGGCTGCTTTTTTAACGGTTCTTCTAATTTTTTCCAGAGAAACGGGAATACTCTTTGCCGGATCGTTCCTTGTTCCCGCGATGCTCGTTCGAATGAGCGGCATCAACGAGACGGGATTTTTGAAAAAGGCAAGAAAATATCTTCTTCCTAAGAAATTATGTTTGTATTTGTGCGGTCCGGTATTATTTGCATGCTACCTCATGTATACAAAAGGTTTAAAATTTGGCGAGTCATTTACTAAGAAAACATCCTTCCGATGGGATAGCAACGGAGTCTTCTGTTTTGGTATTAATATCGGATACATTGCGGTTCGAATGGAGCAATTTCTTTATTTCAATTTTTTTTGGATCATCACTCTCTTGTTGTTTTTTGCAATAGTTGTACTTCTTTTTCGCATGCGCAGAAAAAAAGGGGTGGAAATACCAAGTCAAAAATCTGATTTGTCACTGGTAATGGGCATCCTTTTGAGCACGATTGTGTTTATGGGTTTTTCGTGTCTATATATAACAATCCCATGTCCAAGATATGCCGTGAGTTTTGCTCTTCCAATGAGCATCGCATGCGTTGGGGCGATTATCTATATTTGGAAGCGGAAAATCGTGAGAACCATTGTAATTATTGGGCTCATCGTGCTGTTATTGATTCAAAATTACTATAACGTTGATCCGGTGCTTACTTTAGGTAATAAGAAAATAAATCTTGGATATGAATACATATATTCTCCCACCGGTAACTTTGCGTTTATGAATACCGGGTTTGTTGGAGAAATGTATGTGTATAATCGTACATTTGATTATTCTGAGGACTTGCTGAGCCAGGCACTAAGGAAAATTGACCCGGATAAAAATGATAATTTTCTTTTTGTTGATATGACTTGGTACGAATTATATATGGTTGGCGATATATTACAAACGAAAAATTTAATTTACTGGAATTCTGTACAACAAAAGAGAACTTATGATAATACGGCCGATGGAAGTTTCCTGTTAAAAATGAAAGCAATTCCAAAGAAAGATTTGCTTCCAGATAATTCAGACGTTTGGGATGATGATTTTTATCTTTTTCTCACGGCATATCAACCTGATGAAATATATTGCAACGATTTAGTTGTAGATGGCTACACATTATTGGATTCATTTCGAGTGAAAAACTATATTGGATATCTTAGTGTATATCATTTTGTCCGAGCGGACAATTAATACCGGTCAAAGCCCACAAAAGTGGCATGGAAGATAAACTTTCAGTCAATGCTTTATGACCGTCTGAAATTTGACATTGAAGTGCCGGAAAAGTATACTCACATATGTTCACAATCTACCTGTAGGAGATGAAAATATGCTTGTTTCCAAACTATTTATGCCGACTCAGCGTGAGATTCCTTCGGATGCGGAAATTGTCAGCCACCAGCTCATGCTTCGTGCAGGTCTGATGCGGAAAGTTGCCTCCGGGATCTATTCTTTTCTGCCGGTTGGTTACCGGGCATTTCGCAAAGTTGAGGCTATTGTCCGCGAAGAAATGGACAGGGCGGGCGCACAGGAATTGATTATGCCGGCGATTCTTCCGGCGGAAATATATATGTCTTCCGGTCGATGGGATAAGTTCGGATCGGAAATGTTCCGGCTGCAGGATCGATCCGGCCGGCAGTTCTGTCTCGGGCCGACGCATGAAGAGCCTTTTACGGAAGCCGTCAGAGACAACGTTCGTTCGTACCGGCAGCTCCCTGTAACCTTATATCAGATTCAGCACAAATACAGGGATGAGAAACGCCCGCGTTTCGGCGTCATGCGTGCCCGTGAATTTGTTATGAAGGACGCATACAGTTTTGATGCCGACGAAGCCGGTTTGGATATATCCTATAAGACCATGTATGAGGCCTATTGCCGGATTTTCGATCGATGCGGTCTGGATTATATCCTGGTAGATGCCGACTCCGGTGCAATGGGCGGATCCGGATCACAGGAATTCATGGTGAAATCTGCCGTCGGAGAAGACGCAATTGCATTTTGCCCTTCCTGTTCCTATGCGGCAAATGAGGAGAAGGCTCCGTGCAAAGCGACGGAAGCCGGCGAGCCGAAAGCACTTCTTAATGTGGAGAGAATCGCAACGCCGCACGTTCGTACGATTGATGAACTCATGAAATATATGAAAGCCTCTTCCAAAGACTTTGTCAAAACGATACTTTATTCCGCTGACGGGAAAATCATTGCTGCAATGGTTCGCGGCGACCGTGAAATAAATGAGACCAAACTGACCAATCTTTTGGATGCGGCCGAGCTTGTTCTTGCCGGTGCAGCGGATATTGAGAGAGTTACAGGGGCTGAAGTCGGTTTTGCCGGCCCAGCCAGACTGAAAGTTGATATCCCGGTGTATGTGGATCTGGAAGTTGCGACAATGACGAATTTTATTGTCGGCGCCAATGAAACCGATTACCATCTAATAAATATCAACCTTCTGCGCGATTTCAGACCGACGAAAATTGTGGACCTGCGTACCATTGAGCCGGGAGATCCCTGCCCGGTATGCGGCGGTCCGGTCGAGACCTGCCGCGGCATCGAGGTGGGTCATATCTTCAAGCTAGGAACCAAGTATTCCGATTCTCTCGGGTGCATGTTCCTGGATAAGGCCGGTCAGGAAAAACCAATGATCATGGGCAGCTATGGAATCGGTGTCGGCCGCACTCTTGCTGCCGTAATCGAGCAGCATTATGATGAGAACGGTATTATCTGGCCGCTGGCCATTGCTCCTTATCAGGCTATCGTCATCCCGACAAATGCAACGGATCAGACGATTCTTGCAATCGCAGACGACATTCACAGTCAGCTTGAGAAAGCGGGTGTCGAAGTTCTGCTGGATGATCGTGATGAGCGCCCGGGCGTGAAATTCAAGGATGCTGATCTGATTGGCATTCCTCTTCGCATTACGGTCGGTCGCAAAGCGGCTGAGGGCATTGTTGAATACAAAGAACGCGGAACCGGTATTGTGTCCGAGATGACGGCGAACGAAGCGGTTGCGAAAATTCTGGAAATGACCAAAGGAATTAAGTAAGATTCCGGGACCGGGAAGTTTCCCTTTTGGAGAAAAAGAAAATCAATCATTTTATAACCTGACACGCTCGTGTCAGGTTATTTTTTATACAATGAATGTATTGAGAAACAGAGTTGACTGGCAAGAAAGGGGCATTTTTTATGGCTGCAACAGATTACAAGAAAACGGAAAGGACCCTGTATTTTCCTAAAGAGCTGCCATCCGTAATTGCGGTGCCGCCGATGACCTTCATTTGGATCGACGGCAAAGGAAATCCAGGCGAGGAGAACGGAGAATATGCGGCGGCCGTTGAGCTGCTGTACGGGCTTTCATACACAATACGGATGAGCGCAAAATCCGGGCACGCACAGGAGGGGTATTTCGAATATGTTGTTCCGCCGCTGGAAGGCCTTTGGTGGATGCAGGACGAGACGGACATGGACTTCTCTCAAAAAGACAAATACCTCTGGACTTCGATGATTCGACAGCCGGAGTTTGTGACACGGGACGTTTTTGCTTGGGCCTGTGAAGCACTCCATAAGAAAAAGCCGGATCTTGACGTGTCAAAAGCGCGGCTTGCAGTTTTTAGTGAAGGCCTTTGTGTCCAGTGCATGCATATCGGACCGTTCAGTGACGAACGCCGTACGGTTGCGAAGATAGAGGCGTTTGCCAGAGAAGAGGGATTTCTGGAAGACATCGGGACACGGCTGCCGGACGGTATGATCCGCAGACATCACGAAATTTATCTGTCCGATCCGCGAAAAGGGAAACCGGAAGCCTTGAAGACGGTGCTCCGGCATCCGGTTGTCCGAAGATAAACAGTTTTTCCTGTCATGAGTGAGGTTACTTCGCCGCACCCGGTGTGAACGGCAGATCGACATCATAAAGCGGAACGATGGAGAATTTGCGGAGAGACAATCCTGTATGATGGTTTTCCTTCGGAATACGGGCGAAAAGAAGCGTAGTCGCGAATAACTGCTGATAGCGCACTTTGCTGCCGTTTTTCGATGTGAAGTGCCGGTTGTACTGGTTGCGGCCGTAGTTGCCGTCGCCTAAAATCTGATGTCCGAGATGCGCAAACTGTGCACGGATCTGATGCGTGCGGCCGGTGACGAGTTCGACTTCGAGTTCGGATACGTCTTCGTTATCCGGACCGATACCGGAAATGATCTTAAGGACGCGGTATCGTGTGATGATCGGAAGATCGCCTTCCTTGGGAACATCATGAATATAGACGTCACCGCGGCTGGGCTTTTCGAGAAACGCACGGATTTCTTTCATAATGGTGTCATCGGCACAGACACAGGGCTCGCCCTGCGACGGAACGCCGCGTACAAGGCAGCGATAACGCTTGATTATCAGATTCTGTTTGAAGAGATCAATGGCGTGTTCAAGGTTCTCTTTGCCTTTGGCAAGGAGGACCAGACCGCCCGTATTCATATCGATCCGGTGACAAAGGTCGACCGCAGGATTTTTCTGATCCTTGCGGATAATGTCGATGAGAGCGGGACCTTCGGTGCCGCGGCCTGAATGGACGACTAATCCCTGACGCTTGTTGACAAGGACAAGACGATCGTTCTCAAACACGACTTTGTAGTCGGAAAGTCCTGTTGATGATGGCTCGGCAGCAGGAGCCGATTTTACAAAACATTCGTCAGGCAGCCACAGTTCGACATGGTCTCCGGTGTTCACCGGACAATCTTCGCCGATTCTTTTGCCGTTGATTCGGATATCTTTGCGGCGCAGTGCTTTCTGGAGCATTGCCGGTGTCAGCATATCAAATTCGCCTATTGCGACCCGGATCACGTGCTTTCCGTCTTTGTCGGCGGACACGGTAAAACTTTTCATGAGTTCCCTGTTGCTTTCTGCCTCAACTTTGAGGCTTCGGACGCATTGTCCATCGGGTATAGTTCAAAGGATGTTCGTATTTATCTACCCTATAGTAGCAGAGGGATAAGGGCGGGTCGATACCTATCGGTGAATTTTGCGAAAAAGTGGCCGTAACGGGTCGAAAATAGGAGCAAAAATCCGACGAACCCATCATTTTCGCCGCAATCTTTTTTGCCGTTTCGCCGATTCGTGGTAAAATGAGGACTGATTTGCATATATTTTCAAGGAGGCCTAAGAAATGGCTACATCTGTATTGGTTCTTTTCGGAGGGGTATCGACGGAACACCTGATCTCCTGCCGCTCTGCATGTAATATCCTGTCCGGGCTCAGGAAAGCAGGCTATCAAGTTATTCGCGTTGGAATTACCAAGGACGGGCGTTGGGGACTTTTTGAAGGTACGGATGAAGAGATCCGCGATATGAAATGGGCCGATCGCCTGACTTTTTCATCCATGAATACATCCGGACCGGTTTCAGTTCGCGATTTTATTGTTGCGGCATCCGGCGGCAGGACTCCGGATGTGATTTTTCCTGCCGTTCACGGCATTAACTGTGAAGACGGTGCACTTCAGGGACTTCTGGAACTTTCCGGCATTCCTTATGTGGGCAGCGGCGTACTTGCGTCCTCGATTCTTATGGACAAGCTCTATTCGAAGATGCTCTTCTCCAGGGCACGGATTCCGCAGTGCCGGTATACTTCCGCAACGCGTCTTCAGATTCAGAAAGATTCTTCTGCCGTAGCCGCGGCCATTGCCTCGGATATCGGCTTTCCATGTTTTCTCAAGCCATCCAACGGCGGCTCATCTGTCGGAACCATGCGTGCGGATTCCCCTGCTGACCTTGAAAAAGCACTGGTTCAGGTCGCGGCCTATGACCGCACCGTTCTTGTTGAGGAATACATTCCTGCACGTGAAATAGAAGTAGCCGTGATGGGCAACGAGAAACCGCTGGCATCGATTGCCGGTGAAATCGCTACGGGTGAGAGCGTTCCTTTTTATGATTATCAGACCAAATATTTCAGTTCCACAGGCGCGGATCTTTATTTACCGGCGCAGATTGACGACAAGCTTATGCTAAGAGTCCGCAGACTTGCTGTAAAGGCCTACAAGTTGGCCGGCGCAAGCGGACTTTCACGCGTTGACTTTTTTCTTGACAAACGAAACGGGAACCTGTACCTGAATGAAATCAATACGCTGCCGGGGTTCACATCGATAAGTCTGTTTCCCAAAGCCTGGGAAGTATCGGGTGTCCCTATTGATAAATTGATGAAGAGGCTTATTACTTATGCGCAAAAAGATGCCGAAAGCAGAAAACGCGTGGAGAGTATCGAATGAATATACAAAAGAATGTTTCGACTCAGGTCCAATCCGATTCACGCCCCATTGGTGTCTTTGATTCCGGTATCGGCGGGCTGACGGTCCTGAAGGAAATCTGGAAAGCACTGCCGAATGAGAGTACGATCTATTTCGGAGACAACGGACGTACACCTTATGGTACCAAATCCCATGAAACCATTGTGACATATTCGCTTCAGAACATGCAATTTCTTCTGAGTCAGGACGTGAAGATGATTGTGATTGCCTGCAATTCTGCAAGTGCACATGCATACAAGGCAGTGAGGGCAAAGGCAAAGGTTCCGGTTGTCGAGGTCATCACGCCGGGAGCCGCACAGGCGGTCGAAGCAACCCGGACCGGCCGTATCGGCATCATCGCCACGCGGGCTACCGTTAACAGCGGCATATACAAAGCTGCCGTTGAAAACGAAGCCGGAATTCGCCTGAAGGCCGGCCTCAACAGAGAAGCCCTCGAGCAGCTGTATATAGAACAGGCAGCATGCCCGCTCTTTGTATCCCTGGCGGAAGAGGGTTGGTGGGATACGGAAATCACAAAACTGGCGGCGGAAGAATATCTGAAACAGCTTAAAAAGAATCACATCGACACACTGATCCTGGGATGCACGCATTATCCTCTCCTTATGAAGACGATTGCAGAGGTTATGGGACCGGATACTGCGTTGATTAACGCCGGCGCAAGCGTCGCGCGGGAAGTCGAAAATGTACTTGCACGGAATCAATTGATGAACCGGTCGGGGGATGTACCGCAGCATATTTTTTATACCAGTGATGATCCGCAGATGTTTGAGAATCTTGCGACACCGTTTTTGGGAGGTGGGCGCCCTTCGGGTACAAAGCGTGCGATGACGGATGAATATAGCGGTGAGGAGATCTGGCTGTGATTGTGCAAATCATGCTGCAGAGCGGGCTGGCCGATCATTCTGCCGGTTTTTTTACCGGTGAACTCCGTGCCGGCAAAGATGCCATGTATTTGTTGTGGACCCAGCCGGCTGGAACGGATGAGACAACGGATACAAAATACAGCCTTGCTTTTACGCCTTCGAATCAAATTCTTACCATGTCCCGGGCAGGCGATACCAGTACGGATTTGATTTTTTCCGGGGATGCCGGCGTTCGCACTGGGGGAAGACTTTCGACACCGCACGGAGATTTCGGACTGGACATTGAAACTCGGGAACTTGTTGTTCCGGATGCCTTGTGGCGTTTGGCAGATGAAAATACTGTCCGGAATGATGCAGCAGCTGTTGAAGAAGCGATTCAACTGCACTACTTTTTGCATCTTTCCGGGGCAGAACCGGTCGAAAATCACATATTGGTTCGTATCAGACTTGAAAAGAAAGCAGATACCATGTAAAATCATGGAAAACATATGCGGATTTGCTTGACAAACAACCGTGTTGTATATGATAATATCATTCGCGCCTCAGGTCAAAGTGCGGCGGCGATGGTTGTCGGAGGACTTCTCTGACAGGTAAGTTATGGAGGTGTAGACATGGCAAATCCAAAGCGCAAATGGTCGAAGGCAAGAACTTCTCGTCATAGAAGTTTGTGGAAGCTCAGTGTCCCCGGACTTGTTGAGTGCCCACAGTGCCACATAAAGATGCTGCGTCATAAGGTCTGTAAGACCTGCGGATATCTGGATGGCAAGGAAATTGTCAAGATCGATGTATCGGCTTAATAGATAGCCGAATAAGACAGCTTTCAAAAATGACAGTGCGCATCTCACAAGAAGGTACGCACTGTTTTTTGTTGCCAAAGAGGCATGGATCGGATGGATCCGTACCGGATTATATATATGCAAGTAAGGAGACGTGCTTTGTTGACCGTTCGAAGTGAAAAGAATCGCCGCATTTCTGAGGTGGTTAAGGACAGTATCGCAGATGAACTTGGGATCGTACCCGGGGATATTCTGTTTTCGATGGATGGAGAAGAAGTCCTTGACGTTTTTGATTATCGCATGCGGATCATGACACAAAGTGTCACGGTTACTTTTCTTCGGCAGGACGGGTCGCTTCTCGAGGCGCAGATCGAAAAAGAAGAGGATGATGAACTGGGACTCGGTTTTGAGGAACCGCTTCTTGACGCATGCTCTTCCTGCGCGAATCATTGTGTGTTTTGTTTTATTGATCAGCTGCCCAAGGGACTTCGCCCGTCGCTGTATTTTAAGGATGACGACCTGCGTATGTCCTTCCTCACAGGAAACTACGTTACCCTGACGAATTTGTCGGATTCTGAATTCGACCGCATCCTGTCTTATCGTCTTTCACCGATGAATGTATCCGTACATGCGACGGACCCGGATGTACGGTCGAAGATGATGCAGAACCGGTTTGCAGGCAACGT
>JADGQQ010000120.1 GCA_017881645.1 Clostridia bacterium | reverse complement strand
GCGCCTTCGCCGTCCTGTGCGATCATACGGGAGAGGTCGGTGCAAATCTGTGTAAGTGCTTCATAAAAGATTTCACATTCCTGCGTATCCGGCAGGATTTCTTCGGCACCGGACAAACCGTTGGCCATCATGATGATGGAATCACATACGGAAGTATCTCCGTCAACGGAAACACGGTTAAACGTATGTATCACAGCTTTGCCTAAGAGATTCTGCAGCAGGTCGGAAGACACTGCCGCGTCCGTTGTGATGATTCCGATCATCGTTGCGAGATTCGGATGAATCATACCGGATCCTTTTGCCATGCCGGATAGAGTAATTTTCTTGCCGCCGATCATAAGGGTGGCTGTGGATTCTTTCGGTACAAGGTCCGTGGTCATGATAGCTTTCATTGCCGCATGCCCGGCATTCTGCGAAGAGGACAGGGCGGCAGTAAGTGCCGGAATACCTGACAGCAGCACATCCATATGCAGTCTCTGACCGATGACGCCCGTTGAGCATGTCAGGATATCATTTGACTCGCATTGCACAAGTGCAGCAACGGCTTCAGCCGCTTCTTCTGCATCCTGATATCCTATCGGGCCGATGCAGGCATTCGCGTTGCCGCTGTTGATCAGGACGCCTCGGGTTGTCTTATATTGTCCGATCAGTTGAATTGTACGCTGCAGTGAATGTCCTTTCACAAGGTTCTTCGTGTATACGCCGGCAACTTGCGCGGGTATATCGGAGAGAATAAGCGCCAGATCAGGAGCATCCGTCTTTTTTAATCCGCAATGAATTCCGGATGCGCGAAAGCCCTTGGGTGATGTAATCGCAGGGTTTGATGATTTCATGGGATTCTCCTTGTAGAAAGTTTTCATTTGAAAAAAGCACTCCGCAGAGGTGAAATGATTATACACCTTTATGCAGAATGAAATATACTCAATTTGAACAAAAAGGGATATAATCAAATGGGTTTTCAATAATAATAAAGACTGGATGAACGAATATGTGGACTTGTTCTGATCTGAAAAAGTCTGCCTGGAAAAGTCTGGCACCTCGTTTCGGATGGGCACTGCTCATCGTATTTCTTTATCAAATGATGGAAAGTCTGGCGGGTTCGATCATCTCCGGTTTGACCGGCGGGTTATTCCCGGTTCTATCCGAAATCAAATCGGTTATAGTCCTTCTTCGGGGACAAAACAATTTGTCAGATGCGTTCATACAGAAGACAGCTTTTCATCTGATATTCACACTCTTCACAGCATTCCTTTGGATCGTTCCGGTTTCCGGACTGCTTCACGCGATCTTCACGATATTTTTGAAGGATC
This sequence comes from Clostridia bacterium, assembly GCA_017881645.1. Taxonomy (GTDB): domain Bacteria; phylum Bacillota; class Clostridia; order Saccharofermentanales; family Saccharofermentanaceae; genus Firm-13. Next base: position 3,397 of record JADGQQ010000120.1, on the reverse strand, counting down.
CGCTCATGTGCGGGATTCTGAAGTGGTTCATCGACCAGAGAGGAGAGAAAAGGAAACCTGCTTTCGAATCGGTCTTTGGCATATTCCGCTCCAATAATTATTCTGTTATTGTAAAAGGAATGGCTTGGCGATATTTGTGGCTTTGTCTGTGGGGAGCCGTTTCCGGTCTGCCTTTTCTTCTGCCGGCAGCCTGTACAATATTCATTGGCCGCTATTCCGAAAAAGTGATATCATCAGTGCAGGAACAAACGGGCATGTCCGGTGCGTCCGCATGGATTGAAATTGCACTGATTCTGTTACTGCTTTACCTCATTGCATCGTTTCTGTCCATGCTGATTCTGTTGAGCAGGTACTATTCGTATTTTTATGTACCGTTCATTCTGAATGAAGAACCGGGTCTTGGATTTCGGGATACGATGAATCGAAGTAAAAAAATGACAAATGGACAAAAAGCGAACATATGCGCCCTGGATTTGTCATTTCTTGGCTGGTGGATTCTTGTGGCATTTTCATGCGGTCTGCTGACCTTTGTTCTTATGCCGTATATTTATGCAACATACACGGAACTCTATTTCACGCGAAAATCTGAAAGTGCATCATTTTTAAAAAAAAGAAATATTTGGAGGTAGAAAGAATGTGGACATGTAGGGAAATGAAGAAAAAAGGTTGGGATCATCTGGAAGGAACCATCTGGCCTGCCGTCCTGCTTACACTCGTGTTTTTTATACTGACTGGTACAATGCAGTTTATTCAGCAGTTTATTTCAATCATTCGTCTTTATGCACAGACGATGCAGCTGAATCAATTGGGAGATACGCTTAATGCCAATGGTACGGCAGCATCTGCTGCCGGTAGTTTGAATAGTTCTTTTCAGTCGTTGGGGTTAAGCCTCGTTTCGCTTCTGATCTCTTTTCTTGTCATAATTGCGCTGTTTTTTGTTACGAATCCTTTGTTGGTCGGGTATTCCAGATGGTTTCTGACAAATCGAACATCTGACGGTCAGCCTTCCATCAAAATACTCTTCTCCATGTTCAAATCCGGCAGCTTTATGGGTGCAGTTGCAGGCATGGGGTGGATGACATTGTGGGTTATGATATGGAGTTATGTCGGCAGTCTTTGTTTGATGCCTTTCTATGTCGGCATCATTTTCTTTATAATTTTTGTTATTTCAAAATCAATTACCGTAATGAATCCAACCGCTAACGGAGAGGTTACCGATCCCCAGGTCCTGTTGCATGAAATTGTTCATCAGATGCAGCTGATTCCGGATTATGTCTATGTTATTTTTGCGTTGTTCTTCGTCATCGGAACAGCAGGCTATTGCGTAATTGTTCTCAATCGTAAATACGCGTATATGTTTACCTCGTTTATTCTATCGGAAAATCCTGCATATGGAGCAAAAAAGGCTCTTGCGCTCAGCATACGCATGACGAAAGGAATGAGGGGCAAGCTTTTCCTTTTGGATTTGTCCTTTATCGGATGGTGGATGCTGTCGCTGCTCACACTGAACCTGCTATCTTTAGGGGTCACGCCGTATCAGTATTCCGCCTATGCTGAGGTTTACAGTTGGAGGAAAAACGATCAGAATATTTTGATAGAATGATAATCTGACGAGCAAATCTCAGAACCATTTGCACCACGAAAAGAGGGAATGTAAGATGGTTGAGTCCCAAAAATATGATGTTGCCATCATTGGAGCCGGTTTAGCGGGTATATTCGCCGGGTATGAACTCACGAGCCGTAATCCTGCTCTGAAAGTCATCATGCTTGAGCAGGGGACGCCGATCGAAGAGCGGTCATGCCCGATCATAAGCAAAAAAGTGGAGAGCTGCATCAACTGCAAGCCATGTGCGATTATGCGCGGATTCGGCGGTGCCGGTGCTTTTTCCGACGGCAAATTCAATTTTACGACGAAGTTCGGCGGCTGGCTGAATGATTATCTTTCCGACGATGAGGTTATGCGCCTGATTGAGTACGTGGATTCTGTCAATCAGATATTCGGTGCAACGGATGAGGTTTTCTCTACGGCAACACCGCAGGCGGATATCATTCGTCGCAAAGCGATCAGTCTGGATCTTCACCTCATGGACGCGAAATGCAAACATCTCGGCACAGAGCGCAACCGGGAGATTCTCGAAGCGCAGGCGAAATGGCTGGAGGGACATCTGGATCTTTCCTGCAATACCAAAGTGGATGAAATATCACCTCTTTCGGTTGGCGGGTATCGGCTGGATACGACCATCGGGCAGATCGAATGCGATTATCTTATTGCTGCTCCCGGACGGTCAGGCGCCGAATGGTTTGCGGATCAGTGTCACAAGCTCAAGCTTCCGATGATTAACAATCAGGTGGATCTTGGCCTTCGGGTCGAGCTGCCGGCCATTGTTTTCAAGGAAATTACGGACGCTATGTATGAAGCAAAGCTTATGTACCGTACCAGACAATATAAGGATGTTGTACGAACATTCTGCATGAACCCGTACGGGTATGTGGTTACGGAGAATACGGACGGGATTATCACGGTAAATGGCCACAGTTATACGGATCCGGCTCTTCGAAGCGAGAACACAAACTTTGCGCTTCTGGTCAGCAACAAATTCACAACGCCGTTTAACGAGCCCTATCAATACGGTAAAAGAATTGCATCTTTATCCAACATGCTCGGCGGCGGCATCATGGTGCAGCGGTTTGGAGATCTCATTGACGGCCGCCGGACCAATGCACACAGACTGCCGCAGAGCTTTGTTCATCCGACCCTTGACGCCGTGCCGGGCGATCTGTCGCTGGTTCTTCCGAAGCGCCATCTGGACAATATTATCGAGATGATGTATGTGCTGGACAAGCTCGCGCCCGGAACGGCCAACCAGGACACGCTCCTTTATGGAGTGGAAGTGAAGTTCTATAGCGCACGCCTTCGCCTGACATCCGATCTGGAGACGACACTGCCGGATTTCTATGCGATCGGAGACGGAGCAGGTATTACACGAGGACTGTCGCAGGCAGGAGCCAGCGGTGTGCAGGCGGCCCGCTCCATTCTTAAGAAGATTTCAAAATAGTAGGCGCAATCATATACCGGTTTGATGTATGGGTGAAGCGAACGCCGAACTACACACCTCTTGTCTGTCATTGACACGAATGTATGCTCGTGATAAGCTAAGCCTAATTTTCGAAACTTTCGCTAAAACATGTTTTCGAGAAACATTTTGCGGGAAGATGGGTGAGATTTTTTGTGGCAACAATCAAAAACATTGCAGAAAAACTAGGAATTTCTGTCAGTTCAGTATCCAAAGGTCTCAGCGGAGCGAGCGATGTCAGCGAAGAAACACGACAGATGATTTTGAATACGGCTCTTGAGATAGGATATGTTTCACGGCGCCGAAAATCGGAGACAGTCCAT
>JADGQQ010000119.1 GCA_017881645.1 Clostridia bacterium | reverse complement strand
CCGATTCCGGCCGGAAGAAGTTCCCTTCTTGATTTTTCCGATCAGACCGTTGAACAGCTCAAGCAAGGTCTTCGTTTCCACTTCTATCCGGAAGGGTCTCTCTGGCAATACGACCGGGGACTGCGGCCTTTCAAAAAGGGCGCCTTCCACATGGCCGTGAACGCCGGTGTTCCGATCCTTCCGATTGTCCTCGCACAAAGGCCGGTGACTGGAATCCGTCGGATTTTCCGACAGAAATCGCAGTTTAAAGGGGTGCTCTGTGAGCCTGTGTATCCGGATCCAAGTCTGCCCAAAGCAAGGCAGATAGAAGATCTGCTTGAACGAACGCACGAGACGATGCGCCAAACGCTGCAGGAGAATCCTTTTGCATGAGGGCTTAGCGGTCCGTCAACGAACACGTGCAGGATGTACTTCTCTATGAAAGGTCTTAGAGTTCCATTGTCTTAACGGTAAGCTCACCGAGAGATTCGATTTCTTTCTGCATTTCATCGATTTCTGCAGTATCGGCATCACCCGCAAATTCCAGAAGAATATAGCCCTGTTCACTGCAGGAAATATCTGAAACCTCATGAAATCCCAGTCTCGTATTGATAATGCATCCATGGCGGGTCAGGATATCCTGTAAGGCCTTGGCTGTCTCATGTCTCTGGTTCAGCTTAATACCCATGATAATCTTTGACATACTCTTTTCCTCCTTCATGCGCAACCTGAGTGGATCATAATACACGTTGCTGTATACATTTTCCCTCCATACGTACGTACCGAATAAAGTCTTATTGTCTCTTTGAAGATACGTTATTCGTTCTCATGCGTCAAGATCGTTTGTCATTTACAGAAGGATAGACAAATATCCAAGGCCTGCGGCCTGTATCAGCAATATCAGCGGGATGCCGATCAGAAACCGGATGTGTCTTGTCTTGTGATGATAAAACCACATGCCCAGCAGAACGCCCGCACTTCCTCCGATAAACGCAATCAGAAAAAGTGATTTTTCGGAGATACGCCATTTGTGTTCTTCGGCCTTTTTCTTGTCCATGCCCATCATGATGAAGCCGATGATGCTTTCAATCGAAAAGAGGATCAGCATCACAACAATGAATGGCGGCATACAGCGGTCCTCCTATTGCGCAAGTTCCTGCAGACACTGAATCGCCAACTGCATTTCCAGAACACGCTGACCGTTTTCCAGAATGAACCGATTGATCTGCCCGGTCGTCTCGATAAGTTCAAATCGCTTTCCATATTCCGCACTGATACCCCTGATCCGCGAAATTTTAAAGATTTTTGTCACAGCCGGGGCATTTGCGAGAGGCGAACGGTGTACCGTGTCGTGACTTTTCCGGTGAGCCGCCTTCAACTCCTTCTTGCTGTATGGAATCCCGTCCTCCAGCGCACATTCTGTTCCTTCATACTCGATCTCACCGCCGCGGATTCGAAGAACGCCTTCACCGACCTCACGGTACTCGAAGTCCCCGCGCGGAAGAAGAAGCATGGTTTTTTCTTCGATTGCAAAGCCCGGTTCCTGAACGCGGGTCTTCATGCGGGCTTTTTCCCACTCTTTCCAAAGATGCAGATCTTCAAAGGCCCTGTCTTCGGACGATACAGGATGTAAAAATCCGGACGGATCCATGCGGACCTGATTTCCGCAGGAGGAGCAGATAAGCAGATTTTTCTGTGATGTCATTTTATTCTCGGACTCGCATCGAGGGCAGACATACGCGATATTCTCGGCGCCTGCCGCAATGGCCCTGCTGTGATACGTGCGGGGATTTTTGCGAAGCCAATCATACTCGTTATATTCCATCTGCTCAAGTATCGTTACCTGGAGCTCTTCAAGACTCATACTGCCGACCTCGGCCTGTGTCAGAACTTTTTTGATGTGTCCTTCTATCCGGCCGCGCCGCGCCCCGTTCGTACTCCACCGAGGCCAAGTGGAATAAGCGCCATTGGACTCCATAAATGCCACGCCGCTGTCTGTTTTCTTGATCATGCGTGCCAATGCATCGTCAACACGTATCGAATGTCCATCGACAAACCGTGTTCCTTCCGGAAATATTCCGAGCGTGCCGCCATTCTTCAGAACGGTCAGCATGGCCTTAACCGCTCTCGAATCTGAACGGAACTGCATCTTCGGGATGCATCCGCCCGCAGCAAAAAGAGGGCCCAAAAAGCGGTCTCTGAATAAAAACGCACCTGCAACAAAATTGATCTTCCGGCCGGGAAGCGACGCCGCCAGAATCATCGGATCCAGATACGACGGATGGTTGCCCATGCAAACGAGAGGACCTTTCATCCGGCTTACTTCACGATTGTTTTTGACATGAATCCCGTATCTGATTTTGACATATGTGAGCGCAATAGCTCTTCCGATTACATAATAAACAAATGTGTTGGGCACCCTTCCCAGCTTCAATTTCATTTCTTTCGCCACGAAAACACCCTCCTTGCATGAAAATACCCATTCGCGTCAGAATCCTTTTTTGTTCATCCTTTTTCTCGACACAAATTGATAACATCTGTTTTGTATTATACAGGAGGGACAATATTTTGGCACGAATAATTGTTGGATTATCGTGAACAAACTTGTCAATACGGAGGACTCATAAATGGCAAGGTATTGTTTTTATTGTGGCCGCGAACTGGCTGCAGGTGAGAGATGTCGCTGCAAATCTCCTGACGCAGGCAGCGCGGGGACTTCAACCGCATCAGCAAATGCCGGTCGCACAACAACATCATCATCCGGTTCAGCTTCTGCCGGCAAATCACAATCTTCCGCTAAGAAGTCGCGCGTAACGCCCCTATGGCCGCGCGGAAAATCAAGCAAAGCGCAAAAAACCACCGGTTCTTCCGGTGCAGGCCGGTCTGGCGCGAACCGTTCCCGGCAGCCTCTGCTGTCAAGACTTCGCACTTTCAGAGATCAGGTCCGGACCCTCTTCCCCACCTTGTCTCGCGGAATTATGACGGGCGCTCAGTATTTTATCCGTCCGGCGAGCAAGATCCGTCAGGAATCCCTTCGTGTCAGTCGTCCTTTTTCCTATTTGTTTATCGTTTTCTTCGCATTATTGACCGGGTTGCTCGGATTATTGATGAGCCGTTCCGGTGCCCCTCTCTATACTACAGTCGTAACCCTTATCCTCGGTCGCGGTCTTTCTCTTCTCTATGCTCGTCCTTACTATGCCTTTGCCGCCATAACCGGTTTTTCGTTCCTTTTTGTGATGGTTCTCTGCGGTGCTTTTTATGTCGCCGCACGCTTCAGTAATCGCAAACCGACGTTTCGTAAAATGGTGGATCTGGTATCTCTGTCTTTGGTGTATCCGGTCGCAATGGAAGTCTTCCTTCTTATTACCATTCTTCTGGGCAGCCGCGGTTCGCTTTCGCTGATTATTGTCAGCATCCTACTGATGAGCATTACACACCTCATCTCCTTCCGGAGCGCATTGGCTCTTACCGAAGATGCCGTTTTCTTCTTTTTGATGTTTGTATATGTTTCCAGTTATCTGCTTCTGTCCGTTCTCCTGTCAGTGGGGGTTCGAATTCTCATTGCTTGAACCCCGTTTGCCGGAGAGTAATCTGAATCGTTTTGATGAACAAAAAACCCGCCTTCCGGCAAATCTCCGGAAGACGGGTTTCTTTATGTCGAGTTGTAATGGATCAAGGCGTTCAGGATTCGGCTGTCGGTTTGCCGGGCTTTTTGGACCCGTCCGACGGAACAGGTTTCTTCGGCTTTTCTTTTTTCTGCAGTATCACGGTATCCGCCGCTGCCGCCGCGGGTTCCACCAACTTCCCGGCGTCCTTCTTCCCGGCGTCCTTCTTCCCGGCGTCCTTCTTCCCGGCTTCCGGCTTCCCGGGGATCTCTTTTTTCCTGATAACAATTTCCCCGTCCACGGCATCAACTTGTGCGATATCGCCAATTTCAATGACCCGATCCAGCAGCGCCTCCGAGAATTTATCTTCGACAAGCGACTGGATGGTTCTGCGGAGGGGTCTCGCGCCGTACTGCGGATCGTAACCCTTCTGTGCAAGAAGAAGTTTGGCTTCGTCCGACAGCTCCATACCGATGCCCATGTCTGAAACACGCTTGGAAAGCGTGGTCGTCAGCAGATCAACGATGCGAAGAAGCGATGTCTTATTCAGCATCCGGAAGAAGATGATTTCGTCCACCCTGTTAATAAATTCCGGATTGAAGGCTTTCTTCAGTTCTTCCAAAACCAGTTCTTTGGCTTCTTCGTAGGTTTTTCCGCCGTACAGATGTTCATTGGATGCCTCATCGATGGTTACATAGTTCTTCCCGGTTTTCTCATCGATGTTGGTTTTCGGAATGGCGAAACCGATTCTTCTTCCGGCAGAGGATGTCAGCATACGGGCTCCGATATTTGACGTCATAATGATGATGGTGTTTCTGAAGTCAACGGTTCGCCCCTGGGCATCGGTCAGTCTTCCGTCATCCAGAATCTGAAGCAGTGCATTGAAGATTTCCGGGTGTGCCTTTTCAATCTCGTCAAACAGCACGACCGAATACGGGCGTCTTCTGACTTTCTCAGTCAGCTGACCGCCTTCGTCATATCCGACATATCCCGGAGGTGAGCCGATGAGCTTGGACACATCGTGTTTTTCCATGTACTCCGACATATCCACGCGTATTAAAGCATTTTCGTTTCCGAACATGACTTCGGCCAGGGCTCTGGCCAGCTCGGTTTTTCCGACACCGGTGGTTCCAAGAAATATGAACGAGCCGGACGGACGTTTCGGATCCTTAAGGCCCAGACGGCTTCTGCGTATCGCTTTCGCAATCGAAGTCACCGCATCGTTCTGGCCGATTACGCGCCGCTTGAGTTCATCTTCCAGTGTCCGCAGTCTTTCGGCATCACTCTCGTTAATTTTTGCAACCGGAATGCCTGTCCAGCTTGCAACAATATCCGCAATATCATTTTGCGTCAGTGACAGCGGAGTTTCGATCTGTTTCTTAATTATTTGATCCCTGAGATCGCCGAGCTGCTTTTCCAGTTCGATTTCTTCGCCGCGAAGTTTCTGCGCCGTCTCGAAGTCCTGCTTCTCGACTGCTTCTTTCTTCAAACGGATGATTTCATGAATTCGCTCTCCGATCGCTTTGTTCTCTGCGGGTTCATCTATTTTTCTGAGACGAACTCTGGATGCGGCTTCATCAATCAGATCAATCGCCTTATCCGGCAAAAAACGATCCGTGATATATCGGCTTGACAGGATTACCGCGGCATCAATGGCTTCATCCGGAATACGGATGTGGTGATGCTCCTCGTATTTTTCGCGGATTCCCTTAAGAATAAGAACGGCATCCGTCGTACTGGGTTCATTGACCATCACTTTCTGAAAACGGCGCTCCAGCGCGGAATCCTTTTCAATGTGCTTCCTGTATTCGTCGATCGTTGTTGCTCCGATGACCTGCATCCCGCCTCTTGTCAGAAGAGGTTTCAGGATATTGGCCGCATCCATGGCGCCCTCTGCATTGCCTGCTCCGATGATTGTGTGAAGTTCATCGATAAACAGGATAATATTCCCTGCGGCAAGCGCCTCGTCAAGGCCCTTCTTGAGACGTTCTTCGAACTCACCGCGGTATTTGGAACCGGCAAGCATGGATGCAAGATCCAGTGACATAAGCCGTTTGCCGCGAAGAATGTCCGGAACGTCATCCGCAACAATTCTCTGCGCAAGGCCTTCCGCGATGGCTGTTTTACCGACACCCGGCTCACCGATCAGACACGGATTGTTTTTTGTGCGCCGCGCGAGAATCTGCATCACTCTGCCGATCTCCTCGTCTCTGCCTATGATCGGATCAAATTTGTCTTCTCTCGCCATCGCCGTCAGATCCCGAGCAAATTTATCGAGCGATGCGGTCTTTCCTTTGGCTGACTTTGCGCCGCCGGCTGCAGCATTGCTGCCGGACTCAGCAGATATGTCCTGCGATTCCTCTTCGTTTGCCTCAAATGAATCGACCGCTTCAGCGGCGTCCTCCTCGGAGAAGCCTCCGGCAGACTCCGTCTGATTGAGAATTCCCTTAACGATTTCGTTGCCGGCGATACCCAAAGAGGCTAGAATTCTGAATCCGGTGCACTGCCCGTCCCGCATAATGGCCATGAGAATATGTTCCGGTTCGATGATGTTCTGTCGGACACGTTTCGCTAGAAATTCCGCAAGATAAATAATTCGTTTCGTGCGGTTTGTGCACATCGCGAAAAGTTCGTTCGGATTCATCGGTGCCTCAACAAATTCAGCCGGTTCGTGTCCCGCGATTTTCGCGATCTCCCGGAGAACATCTTCCTTTTCAAGGCCGTAATCCCGGAGAACTCTTGCGGCAACGCCGTCCCCGTCAATCAGCGCGTACAGAATTTCCTCCGTGCCGATATAGTCCAGCGAAAATGCCGCCGAGCACAGGTACGCTCGATATAGTGTTTTAATAGCTCTTTCAGAAATGTTCATACTAACCTCCAGTTCTCCGATCTGTACAGATCGGAACAACATGTTTTCTCAAATGCATTGTCTTTATAACTCGTTCGGTTTCTTTTTTGCCGTTATGTTTTGTTTTTCAAGAATTTTTCGAATTTTATCGGCTCTGTGGATTTCCTGCTGTTTCGGAGAAAGCATTTCTCCGGAATCCTTCTGAACACTCGCCGGTCCGATATAAGCCGAAATCAGCGCAATCTTCTCTTCATCGATTTCATTGAAAATGCCCAGTGCAATCCCGAGCCGCAGATCACTGATACGCTTCATCGCTTCCGTGTCGGTCATCAGTCTTGCATACATTAGTTCTCCGTATGACCGGAAAACACGATCTGTAATTGCCGTCGGATTGCTCTCATAAATCTCTTTGCGGATCTTTCTCTCGAGCACCAGCACTTCCTGCACCATGCGTTCAAAACCGGTCATAATATCTGATTCTGAAATTCCAAGCGTAATCTGATTGGATAACTGATAGATATTCCCATCCGCCTGGCTATGTTCCCCCAGGTATCCCCGAACAACGAAACCGGCCTGTGTCAGCCCGTCCATCAATGATTTCATACGTCCCGAATGGGTAAGAGCCGGAAGATGCACCATCACGGACGCCCGCATACCGGTTCCGGTATTCGTCGGGCAGGCTGTCAGAAATCCGTATTTTTCCGAATATGCAACCGGAAGGGATTTTTCAAGGGCAATCGAAATGCTTTCCGCCCTCTTATATGCCTTCTTCAGCGAAAACCCGGCCTCCATGACCTGAATCCGGATATGGTCTTCTTCGTTAATCAGAATACTAGTTGACTCATCCCGTGAAATACAGACACTTCGTCCGGACCCGCCTTTGGCAAGGTCGTCGCTGATCAGGTGCTTTTCGACCAGCGCCTGACGGTCGGCTTCCGGCAGCAGATCCATATTCAGCGTCACAAAACGATCGTCATTCTTGAGATTCATGAGGCGGATGGCTTCAATGATACGATCCCGTACAACGATTCTGTCATGATCCTCCATGCGGTAAGGAAAAGAATATCCGTCCAGATCACGTGCAAGCCGGACTCTGCTCGACAAAACCACATCCCACTCCGGGCCTTTTGATAAATACCAGCTCATCTTCTCCTCACCCCTCTCTCTTCGTTTTTAGTGCATTAAGCTCATCGCGGAGCTTCGCTGCTTTTCCATAGTCTTCAGCGGTTACCGCCTGATTAAGTTCATGGTTCTTTTCTTCAATCAATCTCTCCATATGCTTTTGTTCCAGGGCCGTCAGTTCGTCCGACACGTCATCTTCAGCATCCCTTCGAATCTTCGGCCTTGACGCGCTTTTCTTCACATTTGACTTGTTCTTATCTGTTCCCTGATCCGTTTCGATAACAGAAAATGCTTCGCCGGTGTCACCTCTTGCAGCGACCCGATTCTCCTCTTCTTCCTCATTCGCGCGCTCGACTTCACAGGAATCTTCGGCTGCCAGTGCATTCTGGATTCCCTTTACCGGCTTTCGTCCGAGTTTCCGTCCCACGTGCTTCTTTCCCATCTGCGTTCTGCAGAACACCGGGTCCATTAAAGTTGCGAATGCCTCATAACAATGCGGACATCCGAGGAAACCCGTCTTTTTAAACTCATCAAAAGTCATTCCGCACTGGTCGCAGCTTGTCGTCTGCCGCAAATTCGTCATTTCGGCGCCGAGTCCGAAATTCGATTGAAAAACATTTCCCATCATCGCAAACGGATTCGGATTCAGTTTGCCGTTTTTGGTAAAATTCGGAAGGGAAATTCCCGTTTCGGCGGCACATACTTCGCAAAGCATGAACGTCTGCGGCTTCTTTCCTGCGATCTGCTGAATGATCTGTACACTCGCTTCACGTTCTTTACATCTTTGACACTTCATTAGGCATATCCTCCGTAATTATTGTTCTGAAAATTTTCCGGGGCAATCAGACTGATCAGCATGTTCTTAAAAATATCCATCCGTACAATCGCTTTTTTATCTGCTTCCACCGATAAAATTGCCTTGTCGGAAAGGGCTGCTTTCATCAGCTGCGCCTGTTCGAGGCGAATAATACTGTAGTCCAGAAAATTCTGGAGATATACTTCCGACTGCTGCTGAGATAAATCCGGTCCCAGAGAGTTAATGGAATGCATAAGATAATCTGTGGACGATACATGCAGAATTCGTGCAATTCGAATTTGCCCTCCGCCGCCTCTTCTGCTCTCCACCAGATATCCCTGGCCGTTTGTAAACCGTGTGGAAAGAACATAGGTAATCTGTGAGGGAACGCAGTTCACTCTCTCCGCGAGCATGCTTCTGCTGATAATGGCAGAACCGTTATTATCTTCAAGCATCTGTTTGATCATACTTTCAATTATGTCACTTAAGCGTGCCATTTTTACTTTCCCTCCATCTCGAATTTCTTCGCATTCTCTGACTTTGACTATCTTTGACTTACTTCCATTATATGCTTGGCGCATTTCATGTCAAGAGTTCTTTTGATAAGAATACAAAAAAGAGCACCCTCATAGTTGAGAGTGCTCTAAGCCTTTTTCGTAATCATTCAGGAAATAATGCGACGGATACTGACGATCGGATACATGTCAACGCTTCCGTATTCAACATGGTCTCTTGTCGACGATGCGTGAATGACCTGACCGCCTCCCACATAAATTCCAACATGTTCAACGGATTCCGAGGAGCCGCGAATATCCCAGCACACAATGTCGCCGGGAGCAATGTCGGCCCGGTCTATGCTGATGCCGCATTTCTTCAACGAATTGGATTGATGGGGAAGACTTATGCCAATCTGCCGGTAGGCGTATACGACAAGTCCCGAACAATCGACGCCGGATCTGGATTCTCCCGCCCAGACATAGTTCACGCCGAGCATGGATACGCAAATATTGACAATACTCTCCCCGTTAACACCGGTAATCGTCGGCGCAACGGCTGATCCGCCGGACTTCTTAACCGTCTTCGTCGTTGTCTTTTTCGGTGTCGGTGTCGGTGTCGGCGGAGGATTTGTAGTTGTGTAGGAAATATACACATATCCTTCCGTTCCGTCGGATGTCGTAACCTGATACCACTTTGCTGCAACAGCCTCACAGTGCAGCGGCGTGTTTTTGTTAAGCGTCATAATAATATCACTTCCGGTTGAAGGTTCAGAGCGAAGCTTGAGTCCTGATGTATCCACCCACACCGTTCTGTCAATCGCAGTAAAGACCATGTTTTCAGAAAGTCCTTTGGATGGTATATAGCCTTCGATACCATCTTCCGTCCTGATTTTCGACCAGGTATCCCCGATGCCGATCCTGACAACTTCCTTGCCTTTGTTTATGGCTGTCGTAGTCACGGAAGACATAATGGGTGTTTCCTTAATAATGCTATCCGTATATTTGATGTACATGGTTGTGTCGTCGGAAAGGAATGTCGACGGGTCGAGCAATTCAACCGGAACATCCCCTTCATCAAACGTCTGTACAACAGTGGCCGTAAGAATTCCCGGATACTGGTCTAATGCTGCATCTGTGCCCGCAGAACCTTCAATGTGTGTTGCAGACACCGTCTGTCCTTCACCGACCACTACAAGCGGCAGCCCCGTTTCCGGATCGATTGTAACCGGAACGGAATCGTCAGGCGTAGGTGTTGCAGCAGCCGCTCCGTCCGTAGGGGTAGGGCTATCCGATGCCGGAGCCGAAGTCTCAACGGGCTCAAGACCGTTGACCGTATTGGTATTGAGGGATGCGCCCGAGATCGCATAGTCCTCAACAAGAACTTCCTTCTTATTCGGATCATAAGGATTTGCAGCCGCATATGCACGGTTGACTAGAATGTACGCCGGAGCGCCTTCCCGGATGCCGATCGGCAGTAAAAGAATGGGCAGTGCGACCATTGCGCTTGTAGCAACGGTCAGCACTGCCATTAAATTTTTATGAGACCATGAAAAGTGAAAGTGCATTAATCCTCCGAACTCTGCAGATTACTCCGCAGAATCCTCCTGCAGCACACTCTCGTAATCATGTCTGAAGGAGGGAGATTCCATTCCCAACAGCGCGCTGTTTTCGGGGATAACCGGAACGGCTGTGATGTTGCGGTAACGCAGCATGCCTGTTCCTGCCGGAATCAATTTACCAATAATAACGTTTTCTTTTAGGCCAAACAACGGATCTATTTTACCTTTAACAGCGGCATCTGTCAAAACACGAGTCGTTTCCTGGAACGATGCAGCAGAAAGGAAGGAGTCTGTGGCCAGAGAAGCTTTGGTAATTCCGAGCAGAGTACGTTTGCCTTTTGCCGGAATCAAGTCCATCTTGGAAGCACGCACATTGGCGGCTTCAAAGTCGAAAATGTCCACGAGACTGCCCGTCATAAGCTCTGTGTCACCCGGGTCGTCAATGCGGATTTTGCGCATCATCTGACGGGTAATGACCTCAATGTGCTTGTCGTTGATGGTAACACCGCCGCTCTTATACACTTTGATAACTTCGCTGATGATATATTTCTGTACGCCGCGGACGCCTTTGATCTTCATGATTTCCTGCGGGCTGACGGTTCCGTCCGTCAGAAGATCTCCTGCCTCAACCATGTCACCGTCTTTGTTTTTCACGGTGGCCGAATAAGGAATCGGATATCTCTTCTCTTCAAGAACACCATCCACGATCAGATCAGACGTTACTACAATGTCACGCTTGCGCTTTGCGCCTTCTTCAATGCGAATAACACCGTCGATCTCTGATATGATTGCCTGTCCCTTTGGTTTTCTTGCTTCGAAAAGTTCTTCAACACGGGGAAGTCCCTGTGTGATATCGTCTCCGGAAGCAATACCGCCCGTATGGAACGTACGCATCGTGAGCTGTGTTCCGGGTTCTCCGATGGACTGCGCCGCCATAATTCCGACAGCCTCGCCGCCGATCGTAGGCTCGCCCGTCGCCAGGTTGACACCGTAGCAGCGTGAGCAGACACCCTTGGGAGAGCGGCAGTCAAATACAGACCGGATTGCAACCTTCAAAAGGCCTGAAGCCTCAATACGATTGGCAACATCCTGTGTGATCAGTTCGTTTCTTCCGATCATCAGTTCGCCCGTGACCGGATGAACAATCGGAACCGAATTGGATGAGTAACGTCCTGCAAGTCGATCCGAAAGAGGCTTGATTACATCCTTCTTATCGTTGGCAACAACAGCCAGCTCGGTAACATATGTGAATTCCTGCGTGCAGCAGTCCTCATCCTGAATGATAACATCCTGAGCAACATCCACCAGTCGGCGTGTCAGATAACCTGAGTCAGCCGTCTTCAGAGCCGTATCGGAAAGTGACTTACGGGCACCGTGCGACGAGATAAAGAATTCGAGAACGTTCATACCTTCACGAAGATTGGACTTGATCGGAATTTCGATTGTCTTACCTGATGTGTCTGCCATGTTTCCGCGCATACCTGCCAGCTGTTTGATCTGGTTGATCTGGCCGCGGGCTCCGGAATCAGACATCATTTTAATCGGGTTGTATTTTCCAAGGTTCTTCTTCAGTTCCTCGGTAATCGCATCGGTCGTATCGTTCCAAATTCCGATAACTGCTTTGTATCTGCCATCTTCGTTCAGCATACCGCGATGATACATGCGGTTGATGTGTTCAACTTTGTCTTCGGCTTCATGAATCATTTTCTCTTTGACATCCGGGACGATCATGTCTTCAACGCCGATCGAAATTCCGCTTCGTGTTGCATACTTGAATCCAAGTGCTTTGATGTCGTCCAGAAGCTTGGCTGTCGGTCCGATCCCGTGAATGCGGATGGCTCTGCTGATCAATCCTTCGAGAGCTTTCTTTCCTACAAGGAAATCACACTCCAGAAGCAGTTCATTGCCGGGTACCGAACGATCTACGAATTCAAGATCCTGCGGGATGATTTCATTGAAAATGAATCTTCCGAGCGTGGACTGAACGAGTCCGGTCTTCTCAGCGCCGTTCACTTCACGCGTGACTCGAATACGGATGGGTGCATGAAGTTCAAGCTCATGCTCGTCGTAGGCCATGATGGCTTCGTCGAGTGAAGAGTAGGATTTGTTTTCGCCCTTTTCGCCGTCCTTGTCAATCGTCAGGTAGTAACAGCCGAGAACCATATCCTGCGTAGGAACGGTAACCGGTTTGCCGTCCTGAGGTTTCAGGAGATTATTCGAAGAAAGCATGAGGAAACGGGCTTCCGCCTGTGCTTCCGCAGAAAGCGGAACGTGAACGGCCATCTGGTCACCGTCGAAATCGGCGTTGAAAGCCGTACAGACCAACGGATGCAGCTTAATGGAACGGCCTTCTACGAGAACCGGTTCAAACGCCTGAATTCCAAGACGGTGAAGCGTAGGAGCACGGTTCAGCATTACGGGGTGATCCTTGATAACATCTTCGAGAATATCCCAGACAATGTCGGTTGCACGGTCTACAAGGCGCTTTGCTGTCTTGATGTGCTGTGCGTGGCCGTCATTTACAAGACGCTTCATAACGAACGGCTTAAAGAGCTCGAGCGCCATTTCCTTGGGCAGACCGCACTGGTGCATCTTGAGTTCCGGTCCGACAACGATAACCGAACGGCCGGAATAGTCAACACGTTTACCGAGAAGGTTCTGACGGAAACGACCCTGCTTTCCTTTGAGCATATCTGAAAGGGACTTGAGCGCACGGCTCGAAGCACCCGTAACCGGGCGGCCTCTTCTGCCGTTATCAATCAAAGCATCTACGGCTTCCTGGAGCATGCGCTTCTCATTGCGGACAATGATTTCAGGCGCGCCCAGCTGCAGCAGCTTGCTTAGACGGTTGTTACGGTTAATGACGCGGCGGTACAGATCATTCAGGTCGGAAGTCGCAAAACGACCGCCGTCCAGCTGAACCATAGGACGAAGTTCAGGCGGGAGAACTGGAATGACATCCAGAATCATCCACTCAGGTTTGTTGCCGGACTTCTTGAAAGCCTCGACAACTTCGAGACGCTTCACGATACGGGCCTTCTTCTGTCCGGAAGCCGAACGGAAATCTTCATGAAGCTGATCTGCAAGAGTGTTGATATCGATGTCGCGAAGAAGAACCTTAATGGCTTCGGCACCCATACGGGCGACAAAAGAATTCTTGCCGTAATTCTCAATCGTCTCACGGTATTCTCTCTCTTCAATAATGGCGTTCTTGGCCAGACTGGTTTTGCCGACATCCAACACAATATATGCGCCGAAATACAGGACTCTCTCGAGATTTCTCGGTGTGATGTCCAGAATCAGACCCATACGGCTTGGAATGCCGCGGAAATACCAGATGTGTGAAACCGGAGCGGCCAACTCAATATGACCGAGACGTTCACGACGAACCTTGGATCGAGTAACCTCAACACCGCAGCGGTCGCAGATAATGCCCTTATAACGAATCTTCTTGTACTTTCCGCAATGACATTCCCAGTCCTTCTGCGGCCCGAAAATACGCTCGCAAAAAAGTCCGTCGCGCTCTGGTTTCAATGTGCGGTAGTTAATGGTTTCCGGTTTCTTAACTTCCCCATGGGACCAACCCTTGATGATTTCCGGCGAAGCCAGTCTGATGCCTATGGATTCGAAATTATTCATTTCAAACATTTTCCGAAGTCTCCTTCCGATACGACAAGTATGGATCAGTATGATCCATAGGTAAAATTATTCTTCCTCAACGTCCATGTCTACGTGTGCAGCCGGAAATTCGAGATCATCCAAATCGCCGGACAGGAAACCGTCATCGACGACGACTTCACCGTCTTCTGACAACATGCCCTCCGTAAAGCCGGCGCTCTCAAGCTCTCCTTCATCAGGGAGCATTGCATATCTGGAGATCAGTTCCGGATCGGGTGCAGGTAAATCTACATCTTCTTCCGCTGCGTCTTTCAGCTTGAACTCTTCGTTCTCACCTGAGTATATGTGGACATCCAGAGCCAGAGACTGAAGTTCTCTGACAAGAACTTTAAACGATTCGGGAATACCAGACTCCGGAACGCTCTGTCCTTTAACAATGGACTCATATGTCTTTGTACGACCGGAAATATCATCCGACTTGACAGTAAGAATTTCCTGCAGAGTGTAAGCTGCTCCATATGCTTCCAATGCCCAGACTTCCATCTCTCCGAAACGCTGGCCGCCGAACTGCGCTTTACCGCCGAGGGGCTGCTGTGTAACAAGGGAATACGGTCCGATGGAACGCGCATGAATCTTATCGTCAACCAGATGGTGGAGCTTAAGATAGTACATAACTCCCACGGTGATGCGGTTCTCGAAAGGCTGTCCCGTGCGTCCGTCGAAAAGAATGGTCTTACCATCTTCATCAACACCTGCTATACGGAAAGCATCAACGATATCCGCTTCATTGGCACCGTCGAAAACGGGTGTTGCAATCTTCCAGTCCAGAGCACGGGCCGCGCGTCCAAGGTGAACCTCAAGAAGCTGTCCGATATTCATACGGGAAGGAACGCCCAACGGGTTAAGAACGATATCCAGAGGTGTACCGTCCGGAAGGAAAGGCATATCCTCTTCAGGAAGAATGCGTGAAACGACACCCTTGTTGCCATGACGTCCGGCCATTTTGTCTCCGACCGAAAGTTTTCTCTTCTGAGCGATATAGACACGAACCAGTTTGTTCACGCTTCCTTTGAGGACATCGTCATTTTCTTTCGTGAATGTCTTCACATCGACGATAATTCCGGATTCACCGTGCGGAACACGTACGGACGTATCACGGACTTCGCGGATCTTCTCACCGAAGATGGCACGATACAGGCGTTCTTCAGCCGTAAGCTCCGTCTCTCCCTTAGGAGTGACTTTTCCTACAAGAATATCTCCGGCTCTGACTTCGGCTCCGACGCGAATGACTCCGTATTCATCGAGATCACGAAGGGCGTCATCGCTGACATTCGGAATCTCACGGGTGATTTCTTCGGCACCGAGCTTCGTATCGCGGGCTTCGCACTCGTACTCTTCAATATGAATCGAAGTGTATACATCATCCCGGACGAGCTTTTCGTTAATAAGGACGGCATCCTCGTAGTTGTAGCCTTCCCATGTCATAAATCCGATCAGAACATTCTTACCGAGTGACAGTTCTCCGTTTTGCGTGGACGGACCGTCGGCAATAATGTCGCCGGCTGTAACCGGATCATTCATGCGGACAATCGGACGCTGGTTAATGCACGTGCTCTGGTTCGAACGCTGGTATTTGGTCAGAGGATAGATATCCTTCTTCCCGTCGGTATTCGTAACTTCAATGCGGTCTGCGGATACAAAAGATACGACACCGTCGTTCTTGGCAACTTTACAGACCCCCGAATCCTTCGCTGCACGATACTCCATGCCGGTTCCGATAATCGGAGCTTCCGGACGAATCAGCGGAACGGCCTGACGCTGCATGTTCGAGCCCATCAGTGCGCGGTTCGCATCATCGTTGCCCAGGAAAGGAATCAGTGCCGTAGCAACGGAAACCAGCTGTCTGGGTGTAACGTCCATCAGGTCTACCTTCTCAGGCTCAACCTCAACGAATTTATCGAGATAACGGCATACAACCTTCTTGTCCAGGAATTTACCCGTCTCATCGATCGGCTCATTCGCCTGTGCAATATAGTAGTAATCTTCCTGATCGGCCGTCATATAAAGGACATCGCGGGTAACGACCTTCTTCTTCTTATCGTATACGCGATAAGGTGTCTCAATGAACCCGTACGGATTCACACGGGCATAGGTCGCCAGTGAGTTGATCAGTCCGATGTTCGGTCCTTCAGGCGTCTCGATCGGGCACATTCTTCCATAGTGGGAAGAATGAACGTCACGAACTTCAAAGTTCGCTCTCTCTCTGGACAATCCGCCCGGCCCGAGAGCCGACAGTCTTCTCTTATGCGTCAGTTCCGCAAGCGGATTGGGCTGATCCATAAACTGAGACAGCTGGGATGATCCGAAGAATTCCTTCACAGCGGCACTGACGGGACGTGTATTCACGAGCTGCAGCGGTGTGACGGTAGCAATGTCCGGAACCGCACCCATACGTTCGCGAATGTTTCTCTCCATACGGGAGAATCCGATACGGATCTGGTTCTGAAGAAGTTCACCGACAGAACGTATACGACGGTTGCCAAGATGGTCAATATCGTCTTCATGACCGACTGTGTATTCCAGACCGATCAGATAGCTGACAGTGGCAACGATATCCTCAACGGTCAGATGTTTGGGCATAAGCTCATATACGCTGGCCGACAGCGCATCCGTCAGAACTTTCGCAAACTGCGTCTGTCCGGAAACACGGGCGTTGGCAATGATGTTTCTCAGTACGCCGGTGCGCACCTTCTCATTGACCGTGGTATTGCGAATGTCAAATCCCTGAAGTTCTTCCGCAGAAAAACTTGCACGGATATATGCATCTGCATCTACGCGGGCATTTCCGATCACACGAAGCGTCTTCTCGGAAACCGTAACCGTATCACCCTTTGTGATGATCGGATAAATTAAAACGTCATTAATGCCGGCAGCGGCAATTTCCAGAGATTTCGATCTGGTAAGGATTGTATTTGCGGGAACAATCAACTCGCCGTCTTCTGTAACAACATTCTCAACGGTCTTATGACCCTCGATGCGGCTGGCCAGAGAAAGCTTCTTGTTAAGCTTGTAAATTCCCACGCGAGCAAGATCATAACGCTTCGGATCAAAGAACATGCTGTTCAGGAGCGTTTCTGCGCCCTCAACGGAAGCAGGCTCACCCGGGCGAAGCTTGCGGTACAATTCGGAAAGACCTTCTTCACGTGAATGGGATACGTCTTTCTTGATGGTCTCGTTCAGCAAACGTTCGTCTCCGAAAGTATTACGGAGATCTTCATCGGTTCCAAGCCCAAGCGAACGCAGGAACACGGTGAGCGGGAATTTTCTGGCACGATCCACTCGAACAAAAATAACACCGTTGGAATCTGTCTCATATTCGAGCCAGGCTCCTCGGTTGGGGATAATCTGTGTAGCATAAAGCGGCATGTCCGACTTATCCTTCGAAGAAGAATAATATGCGCCCGGAGAACGGACGAGCTGACTGATGATAACACGTTCCGCACCATTGATAATGAACGTTCCGTTCTCAGTCATAATCGGGAAATCGCCGATAAATACCGACTGGTCTTTAATTACATTGTCACGCTTGTTGTTCAAACGAACCATAACTTTAAGAGGAGCCGCAAAATTGCAATCTTTCTCTTTGCATTCTTCGATTGTATTCTGAGGTTTCTCCGTATCGAATTCTTTTTCGGTAAAAGAAAGCTCTATATCTCCTGTGTAATCTGTGATCGGAGATACCTCTCTGAGTACCTCCATGAGTCCTTCGTTTAGAAACCATTGGTATGAATTCTTCTGGATCTCAATCAAATCCGGCATCTCAATGACTTCATCGATTCGAGAATAGGACATTCTTTCTGCTCTTCCCAATTTGACGGGACGCACCATTACACATCACCTCGCGAATGTTCTGGCCGAAGCCGGGCTATCGCGCCGGATTAAATTCCGACACACTTACTATCATTTGCAGAACCTGTAAAAATAGGGTTCTGCCGCGTCAAAAAAGCAACAGGCGACAAGCCTCCACCTTATGACGCGTTATAAGATGATAGCATTCATCAAGTCAAGTGTCAACATAAAATTCTTCAAAATTCTTTAATAAGTTGCAAATTTAAGATTATCGACATTGATGGAATATCCGTTTCCGGCTTCCGCTGTCAGGCCCTTAAACCATGTGTCAAACTGTGTGCTGACGTTTCCTTCGAAAATGGTTTCCTGCCATGCGGGAAGTGACTTCTGGAAATAATACAGCGTCACTGTGCCTGTTCCGGGAATGATGATCATATCGCCGGGTTTACGGTCAGCTGCAAACAGCCATGCGGACAAGGCCTTCGTTTCATCTGTTTCCGAATCGGATACCAGACTTGCAGCAGTCACTCCGGAAACAAGTCCTCCGGAAAATGCGGAGTTGATGTCGGAGTATTTTTTAACGAGTCCGATAAAACTGTTTTCATCCGTAGTCTGAGTCTTGTATTCATTGGCTTTGGCAGTTGCTTTATCCGCAGCGGCCTGCACCTTGTCTGCCGTTGCATCCAACGGTGTGGATGAATCGAGAATCAAAGACCTGAATGAGATAGAGGGCGTCTCGTCCAATTGTCTGCTCTCGAAATATACGGCATATGCACCGGATTCCGAAGTCAGAACCGTTGTGTCGCCCGGTTTGCGATCCGCAGAGAAAAGGAAGTCGGACAAATCCGTATTGGATGCGGAAATTGTGGCTTTTGTAATGTTTGAATACAGAGTGGGATCCGCGTTGTCGGCAAATTGCGCCGCCGCTGCTGCTCCCGCAGCCTTTTCGCAGGCATCCCGGAAAGATTTCGCATCGGTTGTTGCGTCCACGACACCCTGCGCAAGTTTCTTGGCTGCATCCAGTGCCGCCTTTTTATCGGCATCCGTTGCGGTTACATCCGATGAACCCGGGAAAATATAGAAGTGGAAGGTTGCATTTTCATAATCCGACGGGGACTTCGTATACATTGCCGTCATCTCGTCCGCTGTCAGGGAGTATTTTGTCTGCATCAAATACGCGGTATATTCCTGAGCCGTCAATTCTCTTCTCATAAACTGCTCAACTGCGCGAACGGTTGATCCGGCACCATAACGGGACTTAAGAACCTGGTCGGCCGTTTGCTTCTTCGTTTTTGCATAGGATCTTGCAGTTGCAATGAATCCTTTAATCTGTCTTTCGACCGTAAGCGGCTTGAACCCGTCTTTTTTTGCAGCTTCATTCAGAAGAATCATCTTCTGCAGTTTTTGGGCTGTCTGGTCATATATGAATTCGCGGTATGTCTGGCCGGTTGTTGTATTCAGTACAGAGTCCAGATTCGTTTCTTTCGTGATGGAACCTTGATTGATAAATGAATTGTAAACCTGGAAGTATTGATAGTTGAATTCGTTCACTTTAACTTCCTGACCGGCAATAGTAGCACCGGTGAGAATTTTTGCGGGAACTCCCGTCATATATGTAAAGTATCCTCCGCAAATGATTACGACTGCTGCAATAATACCGGCAATCAACAGTTTGCGTTTGACCTGATCGTTCAACAGAACCTTTTTGTTGTTTTTCTTGGATGAAATGTTCTTTTTAGCATTTTCCATATTGGGAACCATCCTTCTGATATCTACTTTGCCGTTGACACAGCACGCCTATTATAATTCCGCATCCTTCAGAATGCAACAAAGGTCTGTCATACTATCCAGCCAATACTTAGGCTTTTCTGCGGCAAGTTCGTGTTTTGGCATATATGTCCAGTGAACGGCCGCCGAATCAACGCCGGCATTGGCCGCACAGCGCAGATCATGGACACTGTCTCCAACAAAAAGAATCCGTGAAGGGTCTTGGATTCCCAGCTTTTTCATCGCCAGAAAAATCGGTTTGGGATTCGGTTTGTGAACCTTCGTGTCTTCCCTGAATACCTGCGCTTCAAAAAAGGATTCCATGTCAAATTGCCGCATTGTGAACAGCGCCGTTTCACTCCGCTTGGATGTGACCAGTCCCTGCCGGACTCCGAGTGCCTGAACTGCCCTGAGCCCGTCCATGACACCGCCAAAAACGGAAATCGTCGTCGGAAGCAGCCGCACATTGTACTTATAATAAGCATCCATTAATTCCTGCTGCGTCTTGGGATCGAACCGGGAAAAAGCCGTCGCGAGCGTCAGACCGATACCGGCCAGCAGCACGCTTTCGCTTTCTTCTTTTCCGGTAACTTCCATAAAGGCGCCTTGAAAACAGGCAAGAATCATTGGAATTGAATCCACAAGGGTTCCGTCAAAATCATACAGTATTGCGTCGTATCTCAATGGTTTATCTCCTTTGGGAAGTGCTGCCGCTCTCAAAATGTCAGTTTCCGCTGTCACCGGATTTTTCCTGATCCCCGTTCGTTCTCGGAATCACGTGGATGCGGACTTTGGAAATCCATTTGTCTTCAATCGATTCCACCGTAACAATGACGTTGCCGTATGTAACCTCGGGTGTTTCGTCTTCATCGGGAATCCGGTCCAGAAGGTGTATGACGAATCCTGCGATCGTATCATAGTCTTCGTCCGGAAGGTCAATATCCAGCGCATCTTCAATGTCGTTCAGCGCGGTATCGCCCGACACGATGAGGTCTCCGTTCGGAAGCAGCACGATTTGCTGTTCTTCCTCGTCGAATTCGTCCGTAATGTTACCGACGATCTCTTCAAGCATATCCTCGATGGTCGCAATCCCGGCCGTTCCGCCGTATTCATCGACTACAACAGCCAACTGCATGCTTCCCTTCTGCATTTCGCGGAAAAGAGCCGACAAATTCTTCGTCTCGGGAACGACAAGCGGCGGACGAAGGAGCTTCTGCAGAGAAAACTCACCGGACCGTTCGCCTCGAAGAGAATATCCG
The DNA here is from genome assembly GCA_017881645.1 of Clostridia bacterium. GTDB lineage: Bacteria > Bacillota > Clostridia > Saccharofermentanales > Saccharofermentanaceae > Firm-13. The sequence goes on along the minus strand of JADGQQ010000119.1, from coordinate 1,312 downwards.
AGAAGATCCTTTATGTGCAGAATGCCGACGATATCGTCAATTGTATCCTGATAGACAGGAATCCGCGTGAATTTCTCGTTTGTCGCCACATCCATGACTTCGGCATACGTGGCATCCAGCGAAAGAGATACGATCTTTGTGCGGTGCGTCATGATTTCCGAGACTTCCTTATCGTTGAACTCGAAAATGTTCTCGATCATTTGCTTTTCATCATCTTTGATGCTGCCCGACTCACTTCCAACGTCGACCATCATGCGTATTTCTTCCTCTGTAACGTTCCGGTCGTTGGCATGCGGGTCAATCCCCATCAGTCTGAGAATCCCGTTGGTCGACAATGTCAGAAGCTTCACAAACGGCGCCAGTATAACACCAAACCCCCGTACGACAGATACAGCCCCGAAAGATATCTTCTCAGGGAATTTCTGCGCCAGACGTTTGGGGACCAGTTCTCCGAGAACAAGCGAAAAGTATGCAAGGATAATCGTAACGACCACCATGCTCACCGGCTTCAGAAACGAATACGTTCCGGCCGGATCGATCGCGAATTTCAGACGGTTTGCAAATTTATCCGATGCGAATGCGGAAGACAGGAATCCGGCAAGCGTTACGCCGACCTGAATAATAGCCAGAAAATGACCGGGAGCGTCAATAAAACGGAGAATTTTCCTTGCGGATTTATCGCCCTCTTCTGCCATTTTTCGCATTTTATTGTCATTTAGAGTAATAACCGCCATCTCCGTGGCGGAAAAAAATGCATTTATCAGAACAAAAATAAAAACAACGAGCAAATCACTTGCTATGGCCGCAATACTGTCATCTGGCACAGTGTTCCTGTCCTTCCTTGCTAAGCACGGGTAAAGAACCCTCTTGCACATCTGCGTGAAAATGCCCCGCATTTACTGAAACAGATGTATCTATGAAAGAGAATATAGCAGATTTTGCCCTGTATCTCAAGACTTACCCCCTGAGCTTTTCGAGCTGCGACAATAAAACATCCCGCACAACCTGCGGATCCGCCTTGCCCCGGAGTGCCTTCATGGACTGTCCGACAAGGAACTGGAAGTTCTTCTCGTTGCCGGCAAGATACTCACCAACCGCCTTTTCGTTCTGTGCAAGCACTTCCGCGATCACAGGATCAATCGAACCGGAATCCGAGACCTGCACCAGTCCGTGCTGCGCAACATATGCTTCCGGATCGACATCATTTGCAAAAACCTCGGCAAAAACCTTGCGTCCGGTTCCGCGGTTGATTTTGCCTTCCGATACCATTTTCAGGATAGCGCCCAGTGAATCCTGTGAAAAATGCATATCT
>JADGQQ010000012.1 GCA_017881645.1 Clostridia bacterium | reverse complement strand
CCGAACAAAAAAACCTCCCGGCGAAACAAGGAGAACCCAAATGAAAAGAAAAGTTATAAAAATAGATGAAGTACTCTGTAACGGATGCGGACTCTGTGCGCAGGCATGCCACGAAGGCGCGATCGGCATGGTCAACGGCAAGGCGCACCTTCTCCGCGATGATTATTGTGACGGTCTGGGCAATTGTCTTCCGGTCTGCCCGACCGGAGCGATTGCCTTCGAGGAACGCGAAGCGGCGGAATATGATCAGGCGGCCGTGGATCAGCACATGAAGACAAAAACTGCCGTCCAGCCTCAGGCGCATGTACATGCAGCCATGGGCGGCTGTCCCGGATCCCGTGCCGCATCCCTCAAATCTTCGGCAAGCCCTGCTCCAGCAGCCTGTGCGCCTTCGGCCGCTTCGGATCCCGCATCCGGCGTCTCTGAGCTGATGCAGTGGCCTATACAGATTAAGCTTCTTCCTTTGCGTGCCCCCTACTTTGACGGAGCGCACCTTCTGATCGCAGCGGACTGCGCAGCTTTTGCCAGCGGTGACTTCCACAACCGGTTCATGAAGAACAAAATCACGATGATCGGGTGTCCCAAGCTCGATGAAGGCAGTTACGCGGAGAAACTGACGGCCATTCTGGCGCAGAACAATATTGCCAGTGTTACGGTCGTGCGGATGGAAGTCCCCTGCTGCGGCGGTCTGGCCAATGCGGCAATCGAAGCGCTCAAGAACTGCGGGAAGATGATCCCGTGGAATGTTGTAACGCTGTCGGTTCGCGGAGAAGTACTGTCGTAAGAATTTGCTCCGTCAGAAAACATGCACTCAAACAAAAAAAGGGGGCTGCCTCCCGTTTGGGGCAGCTCCTCTTTTGTTGTTATATAGGAACGGATATTGAAATCAGAAGCAGTTCACGCGCTTCTTCTCACGGTCGCAGCCGCCTTTGTCCTCGCACTGGTAACAGATCTCATTGAGGAGGAACTCGCCTCTCTCAAAACGCTGCAGGTTATCAAGCGTAGTTCTTGCGATGGCCTGCATGGCTTCCTGCGTAAAAAACGCCTGATGTGATGTGACGAGCACGTTGGGAAAACTCATCAGACGTACGAGAGCTTCATCGTCAAGGATCTCATTGGATCGGTCTTCAAAGAAATAATCATCTTCTTCTTCATATACATCCAGACCGACTCCGCCGATTTTGCGGTTCTTTACAGCTTCGATGAGCGCGGCTGTATCCACAAGTGCGCCGCGAGACGTGTTGATCAGTATCGCTGTGTCCTTCATCTTCTCCAGCGCATCCGCGTTGACCATGTGGTGTGTCTCGGGCGTCAGCGGACAATGGATGGAGATCACGTCCGACTGTTCCCATAATTCGTTCAGACTTACAAACTGAATGTCCGAATCTTTGGCCGGGAAAGGATCGAACGCGATGATATTCATGCCGAACCCACGGAGAATGTCGATCATGATACGTCCGATTTTGCCGGTTCCGACGATGCCGGCCGTCTTGCCGTGCAGATCCATGCCGACCAGTCCGTTAATGTTGAAATTATAATCACGTGTACGGGCATATGCGCGATGCGTCTTCCGGTTGACGGATAAAAGCAATGCACAGGCATATTCAGCAACCGCATAGGGTGAGTACGCCGGCACGCGCATGACATGCAGTTTCTTGTAGGACGCTTCAAAATCCACATTGTTGAACCCTGCACAGCGAAGCAGGACACACTTGATACCCATCCCGGCAAGTTCATCGATGACTTGTTTGGTTACCGTATCATTCACAAACACACACACGGCGTCGCACCCTTTGGCCAGAATTGTTGTCTCAAGGCTCAGCCGACTGTCGATGTATTTGATTTTGTATCCATACTCAACCACATAATTGTCAAACCAGACTTTGTCGTAGGGTTTTGCGTCAAAAAATGCTATTTTCATCTATCCTTTGTCCTTTCATTGCGCCGAATCGGCACGTTCCTGTTAAAGCAGCGGAGATATTTTTGTTTTCTGGAATTCCATAAAAGCAGCGGTGGCCGCCGGCTTCATGGACTTCTGGTAATCGGCATATACAAGCGGTGTTTTTGTGCCGGACCACGCATCGAGCACTTCACAGTAGAACAGTGTATGTGTCTTCAGGTCTCTTGCGTCAACCATTTTGCAGCGGTAGTACGCTGCCATATCTTTCAGAACCGGCAGCCCGTTGACAATATCGTGCGGGACATTCGCCCACTTATCGGTCTTTCGGCTGCTCTGGTATCCAAAATTCGAGATCACAAACGGGTGAACGTCCGACGGAAGGACGGAGATCGTGAATTCGCCCTTCTCAAGTATAATTTCTCCCGTGCGGTTCTTGTTCATTGAGCTGTACACAATCGTCGCAGGCTCGAAAGTAACCTGCATAAAAGCATCTACGATACATCCTCCGAACCAGTTCGTATCCTGAACTCCTGCGACAAATAATCCGTAGGTGATTTTGTTCAGTGCATCTTTGTCCATTGCGGTGCTCCATATATTTCTTCTATCATTTGGATGGCAATTCTTGTTACGGGAATCTTCAGGGGTTGGAATTGCAGCGGTAAGATCTTGTCGGATTACGGATGCAGTCCGGAGCGAAGCGCCCGGTCGGCAAAATCAATCGGCAGCCCGAGGGGGAATACCCGCACCTGTCCTGCCAGTTCTCTTCCCTTGCCATGCAGAATGCCCGGCTTCGGAAGAATGAAAGTAACCGTGCAGTCCGCGGTCACGGCTCGAAGATCGGCTTCGCCGGTATTCGCGTCTACACCCGTCGGAATATCAATGGCAATGACTCTGGCGCCACGGACATGACCTTCCTCCATTCGCATTGTAATGCCGCGGATCTGCGGAGGAAGCGGCCGTGTATATTCAAATCCGGTACCGATAATTCCGTCGATGATCACGCACGGCATTCCGGATACCCGATCATCAATCATGCGTGACACACCGCTCGATAGCTTCTGCGGCTCAAATTCATTGGCCGGCCGCACGCTGATACCGAGGGCGAGAACGGAATCCCTCATAATCTTTACGAGTCCCGTATGTGTATATCCCGGAAAACAGTCCCATACAGTGACAGGATATCCCCGGCCGTACAGAAGTCTGGCACAAACATAGGCATCTCCGCCGTTGTGCCCTTTACCGGCAAAAATGTGTACCGGCGTACTTCTGGAACCCGCCATATATTCACAGATCTCTGTAACCGCGAGACCCGCATGTTCCATCAAAAGGATCAGAGGGACTTTAAACCGATCCTCAGCAACCGAATCAACGCTCTTCTGCTCTTCCCTGGTAAGCGACTTGCGGATGCGGCGAACAGGAACAAATGGCTCTTTGGGAGGAGCCGGCTGCAGGATGCTCTTCTTGGGCCAAAAAGGGTTGTCCGGTTGCTTCATACTTCAGGCCTCCAACGCGAGTGCCGCAGGATGTTCGGGTCATTTCGAAGACGCTTTTTTATTTATTATTTTAGCATATGCACCCTGCAAATAGGCAATAGGATGAATATCCATTTTCGTTTCCGAGATCACGACCGAAATAAAAATCAACGCGAAACCGATAAAGAGAATCGGCGTGATCTTTTCCTTGTAAAAAGCCAGCGAAAACAAGACGCCGAACACGCCTTCGAGAGAAAGTATAATCGCGGCCTGCGATGCGGGCGTGTATTTTTGTCCGATACTCTGCAGCAGCAAGGCAATCGCCGTCGAACATACACCGAGATACAAAATACTCGTCCATTCGGAAACCGAGTTCGAGGCCGGGATTTTTTCCAACCCGAAACACATGACCCAGGCCAGGGCACTGAATACGATAAACTGCAGAATGGTCAGAAGAATTACATCGCGTCCCGAAGCGAACCGGGCGATCGCGACGATGTGAAACGCAAAAAACACACCGCTGATCAGCGTGAGGATATCGCCGACGGCAATCCACGCATCTCCGGAGATAAATGATTCTCCCCGGAATGAGACAAAGCCAATTCCGATAATGCAGATGAAAGCTGCCAGAACATTGTAGCGGTCCGGACGGATTTTCGAGAAAATCCAGTAAAAGAAAGGTACGAGGACGCAGTAGACCGATGTAAGGAATGCGTTCTTGCCGGGTGTTGTACCGATCAGTCCATTGGTTTGAAATGCGAATCCCGTGAAGAGAAGCGCGCCCATGATGCACCCGTTCCACAGATATTTCCGGTCCATTTTTTTGAAGCGCTTCCAGAAGACAGCGGACAGGATGATGCTCGCGATAAGACTGCGCATACCGAGCACATAGTAGGTCGGGAGCGTTTGTATGGCATTTTTCAGGACAACGAATGAGCCTCCCCATATGATGGTCGCAGTCAGCAGTGCAAGTTTCGCCAGAATGGATTTGGTTTTCGAGGTCACGATTCTCCTCCCGGCCGAATCGCTCCGACAGCTTTGTAAACAGGTGCAGACAGAGCCGCGATCAGCAGCCCGGTAACGATCGAGATGAGAAGCAGAACCGGCAGATAGGATAAAATGGCCCACGAACGGACGAGCAGACAGGCGATCAGAATCTGTCCGATATTATGTGCGGCCGATCCCCCTACGCTCACGCCGAAAAGCGAGAACACACGCCGGTTTCGCAGCAGCAGCATGAAAAACAACGATAAAAATCCGCCGGCCAGAGAAAACAGAAAACTGGTCAGGTTCCCCCCGAATGCGAATGTTGCCAGACACCGGATCAGAACGATCAGCATGGTCGGAACCGCGCCGAACAAATAAATGGAGAGAAGGGTAACAATGTTGGCCAACCCCATCCGCATACCCGGTACGGGGAAAAGTGCCGACGGGAAAAACAGCGTTTCCGTCACGGACAGCGCCAGTGCGAGAGCGGTCAGGACGCCCCAGCGCGAGAGGTCATAAATGGAATATCGCATACGCACCTCCCCGCTCATTTGGAAATCACATCATAGGAAGTATTCGTATCCGAAGGTGCGGCGGCGCCATTTCCGACGGCGTCAATCCGGAGAACCACTCTGTACGGCAGGCAGACTGCCGTCTGGCCGACACCGGAGATCCAGCCGGTCCGGACGCAGATCTGGTCGCGGCACGTCGAGGACAATACCCGGGCTTCCCCGTTCTCTGCCTGTACCACAATCTTCTCCCCGTTCCCTGTCACCGTATATTCCTTTGCCGTGGTTAGTCCGGACAGGCTGACACGCCATACTTCCGTCCCGTCAACCGTCAGAACGGCTTCTTTGTGCGAGGATGCCGAAAGACTGTTCTTCGCAGACAAATACAGGCCAAACACGAGGCCGCCGGCCAAAAGAAGAACAAACAATACCACGACGGCATCCCATCGACAGAACCGGTAATGCGCACGGTACACATGTTTGTCCGCGTCTGCCCGACGGGGCGTCACTGTTCGGATCGGAGACGGATCGTTCGTCGTCATCGAGGATTCCTTTCTGTAAATCAGCTAAAGAATTGCAGTGTATAGGCGGTTTTTGTATCAACAAGTGCAAACTTGTCTTTCAGGTCCTGACTTGCAAATACTTCACCGGACGTCGTAACCAGAATGCAGGAAAAATCCTTATGATCCCGCCAATAGGTCATCGCTTTATCTTTGCCCATGACAAACAGCGCCGTGGACAGGCAGTCACCCTGCATTCCGTTGGGAGTGACAATACTTACGGAAAGAAGGTCGGACTCCGCAGGTTTTCCAGTGGCGGGATCCATAATATGAATATAGGTCTTCCCGCCCTGCACGAAAAACCGTTCGTATCCTCCGGAAGTAATGACGGAAATATCCGTCCCTGTCAAAACGCCCAGAAAAGCATCCGCAGCGTTCGGATCCGGTGCATTCGGATCGGCAATCCCGATTTTCCATAATGAGCCATCTGTCTTTGGCCCGAAAACCGCGACGTTGCCGCCGAGATTGATCAGTGCGGCCGTAACATTGCAGCCCTTCATGATCTTCTGGACCTTATCTGATGCAAATCCCTTACCGATGCCTCCCAGATCCAGCTGCATACCCGCCACCGGCAGTTCAACCGTGAGGTTCGCTGCATCCAGCTTGATTTCCTTCCAGTTCACAAGCGGTAAAGCCGCTTGAATCTGCGCATCCGTCGGAACTTTATAATTGCCGTCACCAAAACCCCAAATATCCATAACGGGTGCAATGGTAATGTCAAATGCACCCTGCGTTTTCTCCGCATACTGAACCGCATCGGCTATAATATCGAAGGTCTCCTGCGATACGGTTACCGGTCCTTTTCCGCTGTTTGCATTGATGCGGGAGATTTCGCTGGTCGAAATCATGCGCGATTCCGTCTTTTCCAGCTCGTAAACCGCAGCTTCGCCCGCATCGGCCGCAGCTTTCGCATCCGGGCCATAGCAGGTAATGGTCATGTACGTGTTCATCGCAAAAAAATCTACTCCTGCAGAAACAGGCGGCTTATTTGCCACGGCAGACGACATACAGCCGGCTGTCATCAGCAGGGCAGTCAACAGCGCTGCCGTGCCGGCACTGCGTATGTTCCGCAACTTCTTCATGCTTGCATATGACCGATTATCAGCCACCGGAATACCCCCTATATAAGAAAAACCCCGAGTGTCCGCAGATATCTTAAGGACTCCCGGGAACCTCAGGTGAAGACGCAGTATACGCCCGGATAAAAAAAATTAGAAATGGAAAATCGCACAAATAATCATATCAGATTTCAAGAGAAAAATCACGTCGTGCGCAGTCATTTCGATAGGCCCAAAACGCGGTGAAGCCTGTAGGGGGAGCTACAGGCTTCGACGAAAAGCGGCAAGATGGGCTGCCGCTTTGGACAAGTGGTCAAATCAATCAAATATGTAATTGAATCTGTACTGGAAAATTGTGGTTGTTATGAAAACCCGGAAGCTGCTCCCAACATAGAATCATGATTGCATCGAATCGATGATCAGTGAGCCAAAAAACCAGCAATTTGCGTCATTGTTTTCCGTGTATTTCCCATGCGATCCGCACACATTCCGATTCTCGAATGTCCTTTAATTTTATCTAAAAAACATAAGATTGTCAATTGAGTTATCAATATTATCTTACTTCCATGCGGGATTGACCTCTGCCCGATCCGGAAGGAAAGAACGCGAAAAAGATACTTGCTCCGGAAGAATGTGACCGGCGGATCAGAGATGCAGGATTACACCCTGCGAATCTTTTCTTTCTTCAAAGCCATATATACGGCCAGTAACGATGTTAGGGAAACAGCGGCTCCCAGAGCCATCATCGCCCACCAGAATACGAGTACGGATTCAGCGATCTCAGCCGAAAGTTCCCAGAACGGAATTCTGAACTGCGTTTTTTCGGCGGCCTTCGCACCAATAGGAAACACGGATGAAACGAGATTCGGAGGCGTAAAACGTCCGGTATTCTGAACAATCCAATAATTCTTCGCATCTTTTCCGGATGTACTCAATGCACTGATCAGATTCTGTTTGGCAATCCCATCCAATTGATTCGGAAGGACGACTTCGTAGCATTGGATTGCAAGATTGGACGCGTCCGGAAGACCGGATCCATTCCCTTCCGTTGCAGCCGGAACGGTATCATTGGCCGGATTAGCCGGTGTGCCCGGAAATATACGGGCCAGTTCGTCGAACAGAATATATGCACGCGGAAAATCCCCGTACGACTGCTTATCTATTTTTGTTTCGTTCTTTCGTACGACACCGGCAACCTTGTAAGTAATGCCGTTGATGGTCACATCCTGACCCACGGAATGATAGGAACCAAATAGCAGCCATGATAAGCCCTCGTCCAAAACGATCGCCTTTGTGTCGCTGCCGGACTCTGAAAGAAAGGACCCCTCAATAATCATCAGCGGGTGAAAGAGAGAATAATCTCCGCCTACACCGGTAAGTACCGTCTCATTGGATATTGCAGCGGAAAGATCCGTCGCCGGTCTGACGACGGTACATCTGGCTTCGGCCGAGTATGCATCAATCCAAAGAGGCGTCTCCGTATTTACAGCAGGCGTCAGGCTTTGATCCTGACCTGTTTTCCCTAGGGTGGGCACGGCACTTGACATGCCGGAATCTACTCCGGATGCAACGCGAACGAGTTCATCCAACGTCGTTCGCAGCGTCATGATGTCATTTTTCGTCAGGCTGACTGTAGAATCGAGAAAAAGATCAGGACTTCCGCCGGATTGCTGCTGTCCTCTGGCAAAGCAGGAAATCTGCATGAAATGTTTGCTGGATTCGCCCGTCCAAGCTTCAGCAGCAATCTGTGATGTCTGATTTTCTCTAATCTGATACATGCGGACAGCTGAAAAAATACATAGTCCGATGCCCGCTGCGATCAGGACATACGGAAGTACCTTGAGTACTTTCCGAGTATTCCGGAGAAATCTGTCCCGCCTTGAACGAACCATTTGCTGCAGTTTTGCTTTGCTGATATCCACGAAGCCGCCTCCTATTGCGAATAAGCCAGACGAACCTGTTTACCGTCTTCAAGCGTTTTCGTACTCATCGTAATGACAGACTGATTATTCAGAACCGAAGGATCCACTGCACTATTGGTTCCATCCGTTGCAAGGACTGTGATGCCGACGCGGATCGCTTTGTATCTTTCACCTAACGGGCTGGTCTTCTGCTGAAGAACATATACAAATTTCCCCTCTCCGTCTTCGTGTATGGAACTGTTCGGAATCATGCACTGATACTGCATGCTTCTGTTATTCATCGCCAGAGTAAGCGACAAACCTGAGTAATAAAAGAAATAATTACCGTCTGTTCCGTCACTTGTAATCAGCGACAGAATTACCTTTTTATTGGTGGTCGGGTTATCGTTGTCAATGCGGATCGAAGAAATGTATGCAATGTCCTGCGGGCTGGCCCATTCTGAACCGTCGCGGGCCGACATGCCGATTTGCAGCTGTGACGCCTGATCGTTCGGAACAATAATGGACACCGTAAATCCAGCCGTCTTGTCATCGATGGTTGCAAGAACCATATCTTTGGATGTATCGGATCCGCTGCTGATGTTCAGAGATGATAGGATGCCTGATGCAGGGGCTGTTATGGTTGTGTTTTCAGCCAGAGCGGTTAAGTCATCCACTTTCTTCTGCGCATCGGTAATTGCCTTGTCTCTGTCTTCTTTTGACATGGATGCAATCGTCTGCGCAACTGCATCTCTTTTCTTCTGGTCGTTCAGCGACTTGTTTGCCGCATCCAGTGATTTCTGAGCGGAAACAACGTTACTCGTTGCATCTGCAACGGCCGGCAGATTCTCAGCCGCAGAGAGCTTTGTCTGCGCATTCGAAAGCGTTGTCTGGGCAGAAGCGATCGCGGTATTTTTGCTCGCAATTTCCGTCTCTTTTGCCGTGAGTTTGGCCTTTTCCTGATCGAGCATTGACTGGGCCGATACGGCTTCAGGGGAGCCGTCGCCGAAGTTGATTTTTGCCTGTGTCAGATTGTCGTTGTATGTGGATATATTCGCCTGAATCAGACTCTCATCCATGTTCAGGTTCTGGAGATCCACGTTCAGGCTGTCCAGCGCAGCCTGCGCCGATGCAACATTCGCTTTTGCTGTATTGACAGCAGCATCCTTGCCCTGCGCGCTGACCAGCGCGGTATTTGCATCCGTAAGATTCTTCTGCGCCGCGGCGATTGCGTCTTCATATGAACTGTAATCATATTCGATCAGACTGTTATTCAGATCGTCCTGTTCCTTCGATTTTAGCAAAGCATCCAGCTCCGACTGCGCCTGTTTGAGTTCTTCACTCTCTTTTATAGGAACCAGTGTTGCAAGAATATCGCCTTGAACGACTTCCTGGCCAAGATATACGTTCACCTGATCAATCAGGCGAGTGTCGGAGGATACAACTTTTGCCTGTTTGTTGGCGACAACCGTTCCGGAACCTTTAATGGACTCGGAAATACTCCCCTGCGTCGGATTTTGGGCCCGAACCTGAGGAAGCGAGTAATTCATAATGGTATTCGAGAAAAAAGTAAGCAGCCCCATTATTACAAGGAACGCAATACCTGCTTTAATAACCCATTTTCTGTTTTTGAAGTACTTTGCATCGTCCATGTGTTCCCTCCTGGCTTCGGCAGACTCGAAGCTGTCATACTGATTCTTATTCTTGACGACGGCCGGTATACCCGTCGACCCCTACTTTATACCGGATCTTGAAATTCCCTCAATCAAATATTGCTCTCCATTTAGAAATATCAGTAAAGGCGGGATCATAAAAATAAATGACGCAGCAAATGCTATGCCGACTTCCCCGCTGTTTATTTGCGACAAAAATACGGATAAAGGCTGTTTTTCCGGATCCGTAAGAAGAATCAGAGGCTGTTCGACCATGTTCCAATAATCGATGAACAAAAGGATTCCCATGGCATACAGCGCACTCTTGCACATTGGCATGCAAATCCGGGTGAAAATATGCCATTCTCCGGCGCCGTCCAGTTTTGCAGCTTCAATATAGGAAGATGGTATCTGCCGCATATATTTGCTGAGCAGAAAAACACTGAATGTCGAGAAAATGCCGGGAAGTATGATGGCTTGCGGAGTATTGAGAATCCCGAGTTTATCCGCAATAACATAATTAGGAACTAAGGTAACCTGAAAGGGCATCAGCATTAGAATAATATAGGCAAAAAACAGAATCTCTCTGCCCCTTTTGCGGTACCGGGCAAAACTATAAGCCGCAAGAGAGCCGACCGCCATCTGGAATACAACGATCGGTACGACAAGCGTGACGGAATTCCAAAATTTCAGCAGGTAGGTTGGACTCTTGAAGAGAACCGTCTCGTACTGCTCGAGACTGGCCATATCCGGAATCAGTTTCAAATGCGGCTCCGTAGCAAGGTACGTCGTAGCGCCGCCGGCACTGCCGGACAAACTGTTGAAAATGACTCCATAGTTCACATTGATTTCGGTGGAAGACATAAACGAGTTCAAAACCGTCAGAACAATCGGCATCAGCGCAAAAACCGCCACGATACATGCGATAATTACAAATATAGTCATTGAAATGCGATACGTGATACGTGTCCGGCTCAGCGAGTGCGCTCTCTTATGTTCAACCGGCTTGTCAACACGGTCTTCGGGATGAAATTGGACGAGGCGTATGGCTTTGCTTCTTCGAATGGCGGCTTTTTCCTGTTCGGTTACCCCTTCCGGAAAGGACTCACCCCCTGTTACGCCGGTCGAACCGGCGGTTCCGGAATCAATTGCTCCGGGGTGGAGAGTCGTACGGTCCGTCGTTGGCGTCTCCTGCGGAGACGACGCGGCAGATTGTTTCTTCATTACTCCTCCACATCCTTTCCAATCCGGCTTTCCGCAAGGAAAAGTGTTCCTACGATAATAATCATCACAACGCACATGATAATGGCAGCGGAAGAAAGCTTCTGGTAATCCAGATCCCGAAATGCGTTATTCATAAAATGCTGCAGAAGATACAATGCATCATAGGGATAATTGCCTGTCAGAAGATACACCTCACGGAAGATTTTGAATGAGTTGATCAGAGACATGATGCCTACAAAAAAAATCGTCGGGGACAAATAAACCAGACTCACGTGCGTAAATCGCTTGACACTGTTGGCTCCGTCGATTTTCGCAGAGTCAAGCAGCTCTGCCGGCACATTGTTGAGTGCGCTTAAAAAGAGAACCATGTTATATCCCAGGTTCTTCCATAAAAACAGAAGCAGGATGACAAGACGGCTCCAATCCGATTTCATCCAGTCGATCTTATCCAGCCCAAATCCTCCGAGAAAAGAGTTAAGCGTGCCGTTGAAGCTGAATACGACCTGCCAGATCAGAACAATCGATGCAACCGGAACCATCATGGGATTGAGAAAAATGCTGCGAAACCAGCTTCTTCCGGGCAGATTCGTGTTCAGTAGAAGCGCAAGAAGCAGCGCCAAAATCACCGCGAGCGGAACGGCCAGAGCCGAGAACAGCAATGTATTCCTGCCTGCAAGGAGGAACGCCTTATTGTTCAGAACATCCGTGTAATTCTTCAGGCCGACAAATTCGTTGTTCAGCGCACTCTTCATCGTCGAATTGTACGCGATCATGATCAGAGGCAGGAAAAAGAAGAGCATCACGCCGGCAAGGCTCGGAGTAAGAAACGCTGTATGCGTCATCCATTCTCCGGCTTTTCTTCGCATAGACCCCGCTTTACGCAGTGAACGTACCGATTTGGGTTTAGCAGCCGATTTCGTCATGGTTACAGCCTTCCTTATTGTCTTTCGTTAACAAGCGTCTGAACCCGGTTCTGGATCAATGCAGATACTGCCTTGTCCGTCTTCTGTCCATTAAAGTAGGCAGGCACTTCTTCCATAACAATCGACAGGATCTCCTGATCTGAGTCCATAAGCGTATCCAGGCTGTTTATCAGATCTCTGTAGGCCTGTGCGGATGCTTCGCTCATCGGCTCCGAACCGCCGCCAATGTACATGTCCTTATACACAATCGGTCCGCCGCCGTTATTCACGTCCGGATTCATGGCACGGTCGATCTGTTTCTCAAACACAGATGTCATAACCGGAATGCCCCAACCGCTATCCAGCATTTTGTTCTGCGAATCTTCCGACAGGAAGTCCTTCACGAAGTTCCATGCTCCATCCTGATTCGGAGACTGCGAGGATATGGCAAACGAAAAATTGGCTGAACAGATCGGACCGGCTTTTGTAGAAGAAGGGAATCCGACAATGGACACATCCTCTCCGAACAATGTCGCCATCTGGTCATAGGAAGTGGGATCGGATATCATACTGGACATGAGTGCCAATTTCCCGTTCTGGACCAGTGTCCATTCATCCACGTTGTTATCGCCATTATTAATATCACCGTTGTCCACGGTACCATATGTTTTTGCAAGATCCAGAAGCTGGCGGAATTCCTCGGAATCAAAATTCACTTTGCCCGTGGTAACATCCACAAACGCCGCCATAGAGGCATTCAATGACGCGGTCAGCAATGCCGGCTGCGTATAGTTCGCGATGGGCATCACATCACTCGGGAGAGAATTAACCATTGCATTGAATTCATCCACGGTCCATCCGGTCCGGTCGCCGATAACAGACTTCGCGCCGGCAAACCCCTGAATCGTGAAGCTCGTCGGGAACTTGTACAAATGTCCATCCGTCTCGCAAAGCTTCAAAATGCTGGGAATATATGCATCTTTCTTGAAGGATGTATCTTTATCCATAAATGTATACAAATCTGTCAGAAGTCCCTTGGATTGATACATTGAAAATGACATGTCTCCGGATCCGTAAATAATATCCGGTCCGTTTCCTGCGAGGATTTCCATGTATATCTTCTTGTTCATATCACTGTAAGCCGTCAGATAATCTTCAACTGTTTTCATGCTTGTATAATCGAAATCTTCCGCGTAATCGACAACTTCGATTCTGTAATCTTCACTTGTCGTGTTAAATTTATACACTTCGGACTGCATGGTTGTATCCCATGAAATGTTAATTCCGGCCACTTTCAGAATCTTCTTTCCGACGTTCGGATTCTCTTTCTGACGCGTCAGCATGGCAAGCTTTGTCTCGGATGTGGTTGCAGAATACGTGCTTCCCTGCAGAAAAATAACATCGGATGACAGAATCACAGGCGTACTGTAAGAATATACGCCCTTGTCAATGTCCGTATCTTTCCACAAAAGAACTGATTTCTTCTCCATCGTATTCAAATCGTACGAATAGATACCGGATCCGCTGTTAACATAGAGGCCGTCTTTCCCGGCAAAGGGTGCAGAACCCATAAGAACCTTGGAAACATCGATCGGATCACCGAGATGATTCTCCTTCGCAGCGTCAATCGGATACAGGAAATACTTGTTGTCCGTTCCTTCCGTACTGTATCCGTCTGCATAGATCACACCATTTACATTGAAAAGGTTTCCGTTCAGCGAAGAGTTCTTAACCTCATACTGTGTGTTCCCTTGTTTATCCAGTACGACAACCATGCCGGAATCCGTTCCGTAGCCGCCGAAGTACATGCTGCCGGAGGCATCCGTTGTCATCTGATAAGGATAGAAATTCGAATCCGAAAAATGAAGCGTCAGCGGATCACCCGTCATCTTGCCTGAAGAATCAAAGGTGTAGAGCTTATTGCTCGCGGCATAGGTTACAGAGTCAAAACTTTGCACAAGAATGACAAAATTGCCATCCGCGGTCACGGACATGCTTGTTACTGAGTCATTGGCTCCAAGAACTTTGCTGAGATCAATTTCTGCTGTCTTCGTACCGGTAATGTCATAAAGAAGCACAATGTACTTCATCGAGTAATCGCCCAAATCAGCGATTGATTTTGTATCAGTGGCAGAAGTAATGATATCGGCTGCATCCGTTGAGCCGGAATCGCCGGCGGCCGCTGTTGTATCACCCGTTGTATCCACAGGATCTGATGCAGCCGTTTCGGCCGTCAGATCAGAATTGGAGACGGAGATTGATTCGCTCGTTGCAGCGTACGGAACAATACCGCCGTTCGATGAAACCTGAATAAGCACTGCCAGTTGATCACCGCAGGGCGTCATGGAGACAATATATGCGCTCTCGTCTTTTGCCAGTGTATAGAAATCGAGCTCTTTCACCGCATAATAAGGCGCGTCGGCAGGTACTGTATCGGAAGCGGCTTTCTTACCGCCTAGTGTACAGCCGGTCATCGGAATCGCCATCGCAATGCAGATTCCGATACTAATAACAGGTCTCAAAAGTCTTCCCTTACGCGTAATCTTGTCATCTGTACCTAAGTGCATCATACCTTACCTCTTTCTCATGAATGATCTGCGATTCGTTCGTACATACATGTTTTGAAAAATTCTCATAGGAACGGTTATCTTCATTCTACTGAATGCAGGTGACAGTTCGGTGACTCGCTTCGTGACAATATTGTCATTGGGTCAGGAACGCAAGCAAATTTGTCAGATAATTCTACCATTTTTTTGCATCATATGTCATAAGAATTTTGAACTTTTTGAGATATTTTCAATGTAATACATATTCCCTCATTAGAAATTGCCTAGAATCGTTCACAGACTATTCTCCTTCTCTCATGTACTTTGCCGTTTTTTTTTGGTACTGTGTATGTAATCTGAGAGACAAGGTAAAGGAGGCGGGAAATATGACAAAAATTCATCTTACAATTATCGGTTTTTCGCATTTTTACGGAGCACTCCCCTTTGAGGAGGGTCAGATCGTGTATTTGAAGAAAGAGCCTGGTAACGGGTTCGACGCAGAAGCGATTATGGCTCACCTGCCTGCGCTGGGCAGGATCGGATATGTAGCCAACAACCCCTCCACCGTTGTCCGCGGCACCATGAGCGGGGGGCGGCTGTATGATCGCTTTGAGTCCGAAGCGGTCGCAAGAGTCGAGTTCATCACCGAATCACAGATCATCTGCCGGCTGCTCTCCTCTTCAAAATCCAGAAAATATCTGGCTCTGTTTTCAGTATTTGAAGAAGAGCTTCGCAAGTTGGACCATCCGGCAGAAGACGGAGAAGCAGTGCCTCTTTTGATTCACATCTTTGACCTGTCCAAGCAGAAAATGATTGACATTACACCTCTCTGGGAGAAATAGACCGGCACGGTATAAATATTGAGCAAAACATCCGGTATCCGAACCATGGATACCGGATGTTTTTATATG
>JADGQQ010000118.1 GCA_017881645.1 Clostridia bacterium | reverse complement strand
CGTACAATCGAAGATGCCGGCGCGGCACCTATTACTGCACCGATTTCCATACGTTTTGCCACATATCCCGGATGATACAGTTCGTCAACCTGACCGGTTGCAAGTCCTATCTGGTTGCCGTATGAACTATAACCGGCAGCCGCAGAGCGGACGATTTTTTTCTGGGAAAGTTTGCCGGGAAGCGTCTCCGAAAGCGGCACACGCGGATCCCCCGCACCGGTGACGCGCATAGCCTGATAGACGTATGACCGGCCGGATAATGGATCACGTATGGCACCTCCCAGGCAAGTCGCTGCGCCGCCAAAAGGTTCAATTTCTGTTGGATGGTTATGTGTCTCGTTTTTGAACATGACAATATAATCTTCAAGAACACCGTTGACCTGTATGCCGACACGGATCGAACAGGCGTTGATTTCATCTGATTCATCGAGATCAGCAAGCTTTCCGTCTCGCTTTAATGAACGCATTGCCATCGTAGCCAGATCCATAAGACAGACCGGTTTGGAATCAATACGATCACCGAAAATATCTTCGCGCTTCTGCAGATAATCCTCATATATGGAAGACATGCGCGATGAGATTTCCGTCAGCGGATCACTGAATGAAACATCGGTAAGTTCCGTAAGAAACGTTGTGTGCCGGCAATGATCGGACCAGTATGTGTCCAGAACCCTGATTTCTGTTATTGTTGGATCCCGTCCGGTCTGCAGAAAATATTCCCGGGTAAACAGAAGGTCTTCAATGGACATGGCAAGACCCATATCGCTTCGCAGGGTCTCAAGCTGTTCTTTTGAAAATGATGAAAAGCCATGAATATCAGAAACATCGGACGGAACATCCAGAACATCTTCCAAAGATTCCGGTTTGTCCAAAGATGCCGATCTGGATTCTACCGGGTTAATCAGATATTTGGAAATGGAGGCTTTCTGGTCAGCAGACAATGAACCATAAAAAGCGAGAACACGTGCGGTTCGAACCAGCGGCTTGTCTTTACAGGTAAGAATCTGCACGCATTGGGCAGCCGAATCGGCTCTCTGGTCAAATTGACCCGGCAGAGATTCAATGGCAAGTACAAAACAGGCGTCCGACAGATCTACGGTCTCATCGTACACGTAATCGACCGGCGGCTCAGAAAAAACGGTTGATTTTGCAGCCGGATATTCATCGGCAGTAAGTCCGGTCACATCATAACGGTTCAAAACCCGCACACCTGTGACGGAAGCTATTCCCAAATCACTGGACATTTCTTTGCACAGGCCATCGGCCTCTACGGCAAATGCCTTCTTTTTCTCAACGAAAATTCGACGAACCTGTGTTGTATCGAGCATGTTGACCTCCTCCATAATGTGAAATATAAGGTCTTATGTTAATTTTTCGGCGATCTGAGTAATCATGTCTGCATTCACTTTGAGAAATCGCTTCAAACCTTCTGCATCAAGCGACCCATGACTGAGTCTTGCCTGATCATACAGGTGAAGCGCAAGCCTGGACAGCTGTTCCTGATCTTCCGCAATGCCATAAATACCGCGAAGGCGAAGAACCAACGGATGATCGCTGTTGAGAACCAGATCCTTCTGCTGGGGAAACA
The DNA here is from genome assembly GCA_017881645.1 of Clostridia bacterium. Taxonomy (GTDB): domain Bacteria; phylum Bacillota; class Clostridia; order Saccharofermentanales; family Saccharofermentanaceae; genus Firm-13. The sequence goes on along the minus strand of JADGQQ010000118.1, from coordinate 5,660 downwards.
TCGTATCCAGATCCTTATACGGATCGTCCTCGGCACCGGTACGCATTTTTTCAAATTGCTTCTTCATTTCATTCATGCGGCGGGCTTCTTCTGTCTCCTGGATAAATGCGGGTAACTGATCCGCGCCGAGAGACACAACGGAAATGTGCAGCTGCTCATCTCCTGAGGCCTTTCTGAAAATCTCCTGCAGAATCTTCTGCTCTTCTTCCGTTCCGGCCTCACCCTCGAATTCCGCATCCACACGTTTGAAGTGGATTTTCGGATATTTGTATTCAAGGAAAGAGATGAAATTATTATCCAGTTCTTCATTCAGAATAATCACATCATATCCTTTTTGTTTGGCAATTTCCACGTAGGCGGCCTGCTGATCCGGTGCCTGTGTGTAGCGAACTGTATCTTTTGCATCCGTAAGCTCATTCATCGTGTGATAGGTTCCGTCCACTGTTTTGAAAAGACAGACATCTTTCACTTTCTCATAGAACTTGTCATCTTTCAGCATGCCGAACTTCACGAAAATGCTGATATCCGTCCAATAGGCCTCATACGATGTGCGGTCCTGCTTGAAAACATCACTGAGTTTATCCGACACTTTCCGGACGATATGCGTAGAGAGCTTCTTCACATATTCATCCTGCTGAAGAGCGGATCTCGAAACATTCAGCGGCAGATCGGAGCAGTCCAGACAGCCGCGGAGCAGGAATAAAAACTCCGGAATTACCTCTGCCAGATTGTCGGCAACAAATACCTGATGATTGTATATTTTGATACGGCCTTCGAGAGACTCATATACATTGTTCGTTTTGGGGAAATAGAGGATTCCCTGCAGTGTGAACGGATAGTCCATATTCAAATGAATCCAGAAAAGCGGATCGCGCATATCCATAAACACTTCGTGGTAGAAATTCTTATATTCTTCGTCCGTACAGTCTTTCGGAGATTTGGCCCAGAGGGGAGTCTTTGTATTGAGAGGCAGGTTCTCGTGAAGGTGCGGAACAAATTCTTCGCCCTTCTCCTCTTTCTCAAGACGTTCCTTCTCTTCACTTTCTTTATGAGCAAGATCCGCGGCAACATCAGAAAAGTAGAGGTCATAGGGCATGAAGGAACAGTACTTCTTCAGAATGTCACGAATTTTACCTGCATTGAAAATACCCTTCGCTTCATCTGAAAGATACAGCGTGATCGTGGATCCGCGGTCCGTCCGTTCCGACTCGGAAATTGTATATTCCATGCCGTCTTCCGATTCCCATCGTACCGACGGTTCTTCTGCCTGCCAGGACTTCGTATCGATACTGACCTTATCGGCCACCATAAATGCGGAATAGAATCCAAGTCCGAAATGACCGATAATACCGCTCTTGTCCGTTGACTGTTCTTTGTATTTTTCAACAAAATCCATAGCTCCGGAGAAAGCGATCTGATTGATGTATTTGTCAATTTCATCAGCTGTCATACCGATGCCGTTGTCAGAGAAAGAAAGCGTGCCGCTTTCTGAATCAAAGTCTACATCCATGCGAAATTCCGTTCCGGATATTTCGTCATTTGCTTCGCCCAGTTCAACCAACCGCTTATATTTTGAAATCGCGTCAGATGCATTTGAAATAAGCTCGCGGACGAAAATGTCGTGATCGGAATACAGCCACTTTCGGATGATCGGAAAAATGTTTTCTGTCGTTACTGTTACTTTACCTGATTTGATTGACATAAAAGAACCTCCTGTATGTGTAAATCTTTATTTTCCAGCTTATTCATACGAATCGGATTTATGAGAAGCAATATACATCTGCACAATCTGTTGGTAATATTCCGAAATTCGATGCAGATCCATATTCTGAGCAGATGAAAATTCTTCATTTTCAACAGAGTGAACCGGAAGAATATCAAACGGCGAACTGGTTACAAAGAGCGCCGGCGAGCCATTGTGATTTGGATCGCTGTCTCGTAAGGCGATAAGTTCTTCCAGCGAGAACATTGCCTCCTCATAAACCAGACCCGCCTGTCTGACGGCCTGAAGGACGTATTTGCGGGTAATACCAATAAGAATCAACTCTTCCGGAGGTGAATATACGGTTCCTTTCAGGAGAACAAAAAAGTTCGATCTGCTTCCTTCGGTAATTTTCCCGGAATGATCCGTAAGCAGTACTTCATAGGGCAGCCCGAACGAAGACGGTGTCTGCAGTTGCTCAGCAACAGCTATTTTATATGCCTGTCGAAACACTTTTACATGGGGGTCCAGACGTTCCCAGGTAAGAACGGATGTTGCTATGCCGTCCCGGTAAAGATCTTTCGCCGGATAAAATACGTGTGATAAATGAATAAGAATATGAGCTGTCGTGACAACGATACGAATATTGCCTTCCTCTTCATCCAATCCGGCTTCGTGAATCAAACCGACCGCATCGTCATATATTTTCTCTGTATTGATCTGGAAATTTTCCTTCTTCTGAATGGACATCAGAAGCCGGAGCATATGATCTTCAAAAAACAGAAGAATTCCATTCTGAAAACGAATCGATTCATAGTAAATTAAATCATCTATGGGTTCAAACAGCGATCTGCCTGCGTCGGATCCATACAAAACCTTATGACCGTTGCAATAGCAATATTCGCCGGAAGGGTTTTCCAGCATTGGGAATGACATATGGGCCTCCTATTCCTTTGACTGAAAAGACACCCGTACGGATGTCATGAATATCTCTATTAAAAAGAATCCCTTCAGCACTTTGATTTTACCCTAGTCTGCCGAACCCGTAAAGTCTGAAAATCCGATATATGCACTGACTTTCTTTTTACTTGTCTTGCATGCGTTCAAAGATTACAATAATAAAAGTTGACGAATGCATTTTCGTCTGATAAAATTATCGCAACTATACAATTTTATGCATATTTATACATTTTGGAGGAGATTATCATGGCTAAAGAAAAAATACTGCTCGCATATTCAGGGGGTCTCGATACTTCCATTATTATCCCATGGCTATTGGAGCACTATGACTGTGAAGTCATCGCGATGGCCGGCGAAGTCGGTATCGGCGTCGATGAAGCATTCCTGAAACAAAAGGCATTGAATTGCGGTGCATCCGCCTGCTTTGTAGAAGATATAGCAGAGGAATTCATTACTGATTACATTTATCCGACCATGAAAGCCGGAGCCGTTTACGAAGGCAAATATCTTCTCGGTACATCTTTTGCGCGTCCCGTTATTGCTAAGAGGATGGTCGAAGTAGCCCGCCGTGAAGGATGCACGACGATTGCCCACGGCTGCACCGGAAAAGGCAATGATCAGGTTCGTTTCGAGCTCACTGTGAAAGCTCTTGCACCTGAACTCAAAATCATCGCACCCTGGCGTTTGTGGGATATCAAGTCCCGTGATGAAGAAATCGATTATGCAAACGAGAGAAATATTCCTGTTCCGGTAACAAAAAAAGACAATTATTCGATGGATGAAAACCTCTGGCATCTTTCCCATGAAGGAATGGATCTTGAAGATCCGGCGAACGAACCGAAGTATGAATCCATCCTGAAGCTCATGGTCTCTCCGGAAATGGCTCCCGACGAAGCGACTTATGTGGAACTTTCTTTTGAAAAAGGTATTCCCGTAGCGGTCGACGGCAAGAAAATGACTCCCGTTCCGATGCTGAAGTACCTAAATGAAGTCGCAGCAAAAAACGGCGTAGGTATTGTGGATATGGTCGAGAATCGACTGGTCGGCATGAAATCCCGCGGCGTATACGAGACTCCGGGCGGAACTGTTATGTATGCAGCTCACCGCGAACTTGAATTGCTGACGCTTGACCGTGACACTCTGCATTACAAAGATCTCATCGCGCAGCGTTTTGCGGAACTTGTTTATTTCGGTCAATGGTTTCATCCTCTGCGTGAGGCCCTCTCTGCGTTCGTTGACACGACACAGCAGACGGTAACAGGTTCCGTGCGTTTGAAGCTCTACAAGGGCAACTGTATGCCCGCTGGATCGACGTCACCCTTCTCATTGTACGATGAAGCGATCGCAACCTTCGCTGAAGATGATGTATATGACCAGAAAGATGCAACCGGATTCATCAATTGCTTTGGGCTTCCGCTGAAAGTCGTTGCCAATATGAAGAAGAAAAACGGTCTTCTCTGATACAAATGAATGCAACCCGTAAAGGAGACAGGAACTGTGAGCAAGAAAATGTGGGACGGACGCTTCCAAAAAGAAACGGACTCTGCTGCCAATGATTACAACACCTCTCTCCCCTTTGACTGCCGCATGTATGCACAGGATATCAAGGGAAGTATGGCCCATGCCCAAATGCTCCAAAAGCAGGGAATTATTCCCGGGAGCGACGCGGAAGGCATATTGACCGGACTCGCACAAATCCTCAAGGATATTGATTCCGGTATATTGACCTTTGATTCGGATGCAGAAGATATTCATATGTTTATCGAAGAAGAACTTACGAAAAGAATCGGTGACGCCGGCAAAAAACTTCATACAGGCCGGAGCAGAAACGATCAGGTGGCTCTGGATATTCGTCTGTATCTAAAAGATGAAGCAAAAATCATCCGGTCTCTTCTTATGTCTTTGTACCAGACGCTGATTGCTAAGGCAAATGACAATATAACAACCATTATGCCGGGATACACGCACCTGCAGCGGGCTCAGCCGATTACGCTGGCTCATCATTTGTGTGCATACATTCAGATGATCAAACGCGATGTTACAAGACTTGACGATGCTGTAGCCCGTATGGATGAGTCACCTCTGGGTTCAGGGGCACTGGCGGGCACAACGTATCCGCTCGACCGTTCCTTCGTGGCGCATGAGCTCGGATTTGCCGGAATTACGTCAAACAGCCTCGACGGAGTCAGCGACAGAGATTTTGCAATTGAATTGTCCGGAGTATTTGCAATCCTTATGATGCATCTTTCCCGTTTTTCGGAAGAGATAATTCTCTGGTCAAGTCAGGAATTCGCTTTTGTTGAACTCGATGACGCGTATGCAACCGGTTCATCCATTATGCCGCAAAAGAAGAATCCGGACATCGCAGAACTGACCCGAGGGAAAACAGGCCGCGTTTACGGTGACTTACTGACACTTCTTGTCGTTATGAAAGGCCTTCCGTTAGCTTACAACAAAGATATGCAGGAAGACAAAGAAGCGATTTTTGATGCGATCGATACTGTAAAAGGTGCCTTAGTTCCGTTTAACGGCATGATAAGCACAATGCACGTTCGCTCTGATAACATGGAGAAGGCAGCTTCCGGCGGTTTTACCAATGCAACGGATCTGGCGGACTATCTTGTCGGAAAAGGTCTTCCTTTCCGCAGTGCTCACGAAGTTTCCGGGAAGCTTGTCAAGTTTTGTCTGGATGCCGGTATTTCTCTGCTGGATGTGAAGCTCGATGAATTCAGATCCTTCTCACCTTTAATTTCCGAGGATGTTTACGATGCAATTTCGCTGCAGACCTGTGTAAACAACCGTACGATACCCGGATCTCCTGCGCCTGATACTGTCCGCAGTGCTTTGGCTGCTGCAGCTGCTTTCAAATAGCAGGTATATATGAACCCAAAATGAAAACACGGCTCATCACTTGGATAAGCCGTGTTTTTTATTTGTCAAACCAGACATTTTCTTACTCATCGTCTTCGGAATCAATGCCCAAATCACTTGCTTTTTG
>JADGQQ010000117.1 GCA_017881645.1 Clostridia bacterium | reverse complement strand
TACCGGTTCCACAGATAACAACCCCTCTGTCCGCCAAGCCGGCTGCTACATCGTGTGCGACGCCCTGACCTGCCGTAACATAGCTGGCAGCCAGATCACTGCTGACCGCTCCATACTCAATTACCGAGTATCCCTCAAGAGAGAGATGCTCCATAAGCTTCTTTCGAAGATCATAGCCTGCGTGATCGGATGAGATCGCTATTATCACGGTTGCACCTCCAATGTTTCTGTGCGTATGAAATCATTTCCCATTAACAAGTGGAATAGGTCTGTGAGTAAAATGCTTCTTCCCGGACGCATATTCATCTACGGTCTGCCCGCTCCCGAAAAGCTTGTACTTATAGGTAACAAGTCCCTCCAGACCGACAGGACCGCGTGCATGAATTTTGGACGTACTGATGCCGACTTCAGCACCAAAACCATATTTGAATCCATCTGAAAAACGGGTTGAGCAATTCCAGAGAACGTTCCCGGAATCAACGGCCTGCATAAAAAGAAGTGCTGCTTCTTTATCAGACGTGATAATGGCATCCGTATGCCCGGAACCGTACCGATTAATATGAGCAATCGCCGCGTCTTCATCAGCCACAATATGTACGGACATTTCATAGTCCAGATATTCATGGTGCCAATCATCCACATTCTTCATCGGCCAGATGGCCTGAGATTTTTTGCATCCGTGAAGGATGACATGACGGTCTTCCAGAGCCCGGGCGATCAGAGGAAGTACATCGGATGCAATGCTTTCATCGATTAAAAGAGTCTCAGCTGCATTGCAGACGGCAACATACTGTGTCTTGCTGTCTACTGTCAGGCGAACGGCCATTGCGGGATCCGCTTTCTCATGTACATAGACATGGCAGACTCCGTCCGCATGCCCGAGCACCGGAATACTGGAATGCTGCATGATATATTGCACAAAGGCATTAGAGCCTCTCGGTATGATCAAATCAATATACGCGTCGAGTGTAAGCATCTCTTCGACCTGACTTCTCGACTCCAATAAGGAAATCCACCCGGCAGGCATTCCGGCTTCAATGGAAGCTGCGGAAATAATGTCGGCAAGAATACGGTTCGTATGAGATGCTTCGGAACCGCCCTTTAGAAGAACAGCGTTTCCTGCTTTGAGACAAAGTGTTGCAATCTGCACGAGCGCATCCGGTCTGGACTCAAAAATGATGCCGATCACTCCGATCGGACACGAAACCCGATACAAAGACAGACCTTCATCCATTTCAGTCGCAAGAAGCTGTCGCCCCACAGGATCAGCCAGCGAAATGATACTGCGGATTCCTTCAATGGATGCCAGTATCTTACTCTCGTCAAAAAGAAGACGTTTCCTCAGAGGCATCGAAAGCCCGGAGACCTCGGCATCAAAAAGGTCTTTGCTGTTTTCTTCAATAATATTTGTGCGCCGGTCGAAAATGGCGGCAGCGATTGCTTCAAGCGCTCTGTTTTTCTCGTCCTGTGACAGACCCGCCATGGTAAAAGATGCGGTTCTTGCTGCATCGGCACTGGCATAAACTTCGGACATCGGAACCCCTCTTTTCTATCTTCTATTGACTCATTATAGCAGAGAGAATTATGTCATGGCGCTTCATTATGAAAAATCTATTTCAAGTTTTCCACTGCTTTACCCTGTGGATAATGTGGATAAGTCTGTGCATAACTACGCGACAACGCTTTTCAGTTCTTTGAGGCGCAAAACGCTTGCAAACACGACATGTGAGATTTGTGTAATAAATATGTTAAAAACTTGTTTTGTTTTGGTGAAATTCCACAACCCTTGAAAACACGCTCTTTACAGGCTTCCGTCGAATGATTGTTCTTTTGTGTGTTCACCGGTGGCGGACACCGGTTCTATCAGAAAGGTAAACGGAATCACTATTTTTCATTTTTTCCTAGCTTATAATAATGGTACATCTGACATTTTATATTTCCGTTATATAATTTTCTCCGCTTGTCAGCAGGTCGTCCGACAGCTCTTTCAAAGGTATCGTCGGGTGAAATTACGGAAAGTCGAATTCCTTTTCTGCAGTATCCTTCATCGTCTAAATACGTTCTTCCGATGCCCTCATAAATCTTCTGTGCATCTTCTTCGGTCAGCAGTCTCTCGCCGTACGGAGGGTTGCAAAGAATCAGCTGCCGCGGAAGACCGGTCCATGTCCTGAGTGCCTCTGCAGATTGCGTGAATGCATCCGCCTTCATGAAACGGACCACTTTATCAATGCCGGCAGCCCGGGCATTACGCATGGAAGATTCAATCGATATTTTGTCCAGATCGGATCCAAAGAAATATATGTCGTCCGGCACGTCCCTGTCCTGCAGGCTCAAAGCCTCTTCACGCGCCTTTGTAAACGCGTCTTTCCCGATAATCGGCCAATATTCAGCCGAAAAAGGACGGTTCAATCCCGGTGCGATCGAAAACGCCGTAAGAGCCGCTTCAATTACGATCGTGCCTGAGCCGCAGAAAGGATCCACAAGAGCCTCTTCACCAAAGGGCTTGTATCTCGATAGCCTCACAAGTCCGGCTGCAAGTGTCTCTTTAATGGGCGCCTGATGCGTCAGAGGACGGTACCCGCGCTTATGAAGGCCTTCGCCCGATGTATCCATCATCACGCTGACCTGGTTGGCAACAATGCCGAACTGGATCTTCAGGAGGCCCATTCTTTCGTCTTCAATCAGAGCATCCGTAAGCAGTTTTTTCCGCGCGGTCAGAAGGCGTCTGACAATGGCTTTTTTGCATATGGACTGACATGCAGAAATGCCGAACAAATCCGACTTTCTGGAATAGCCGTTGATATGAAACGCAAAATCGAGCGGAATAAAATCTTCCCATGACACAGATGAAATCCCGTCAAAGAGTTCGTCAAATGTATTTGCCTGAAAATTGCCGAGTTCAACAAATACACGCTCACCGGTCCGGACCCAGAGATTAACACGCGCAACCGCATCTGCAAGCTGTCCGGCCGGAACATCGAGTGCTATCATCCCGTCCGAAATCGTAATGTGATCCTTCGAATACCCGATATTCATCAAATCCTCGCAGACCAATGATTCAAGTCCGAAAAGTGCTGTAACGATAATTTTCATGATTTTCTCCTAATATCTGTCTGATTGGCAAACGTTGACCTGACAGCAACCCTGATGAACTCCGTGATTCATTGTAGATCAACTTATAAAAAAAGACCATAAGTGCTACTTGTGGTCTTTTTTACATGAATTTTGATTCGCATCCCATTATTCCGGGTTTTTTTCTTTCACGATGGACTGCAGTGTTGCCGCGGGTTTTGTATCGACAACCTTCTTTTTCTTCTTAATTTCTTTTTTTCTTGGACTCTTGTCACCCATGCTGAATTCCCCCTTACATTATCATCAAATAATCCACATCTGATATTACAAAAAAGGAGAGCGTACACTCTCCTGATCTGTTTACCACTTATTTCCGCCGCCGAAGCTCTTGTTACCGCCGCTGTTGCCGCCTCTTTGCTGCTGCTTTTTTGCAGCTCTGCAACTGGGACATCTCTGCGGTTCATTTGCGAAACCCTTTTCCTTATAGAATGCCTGTTCACTTTCAGTAAATACGAAAGTAGCGCTGCAATCCTTGCATGTAATTGTCTTATCCGCCATGATATTGTTCCTCCTTTTTTTATTTGGATCAATAATCTCCAGACAGCGCTCTCTTTTGTATGTAGAGATTCATGTCGAAAAATGTACGATTCAAATAGCACTTTATGATCACCAGTCCAATTAGATTAACACATTTTTTCATGATAAACAAGAATTTGCGGTGCAATAAGCATGTAAAACGAAAACTGCTTATTTGTTCCTAATAAAAAATTCGAAAACAAAAGAAAAAGGCTTCGCTTTTCGCGAAGCCTTTTTCTTTAAGGACAGATAGAATCATTTGCGTTTGTTCGAGTAATCCGCGATCACACGCTTAAAGATATTGACAGTCTCAAGCGAGTCATCGAGTTCGTTCTTCAAGCGGGCGTTTTCCGCCTCCAGCGCCAGAATTCTCTCGGATTCAATCTGCTCATGCACTTTGTGCGTCTGCGAATGAACATCGGCTGTATTCTCCGACGGAACCGATCTTTTTGGAGCGTTCTTCTTCACGGGCTGCAATTCTTTTTCTGAGGAGCCTTCCTCAGTTAATTCATTGTAAATCCCGCGCTTTACATAATGCGTATGCAGCAGTTCATGCGATTTGTGGCCGCACGGATGGTCCAGATATTCTGTGTAAATAGACGCAATATACGGGTTCTCGTGAGACTTGCGCAACGTTTTGCCTTCGTCCTCGCTGTATAACCCCTTCATACGCTTCATCCGCACATCAGGATCACTCGATCGAGGCTGACCTCCGCCGGTTATGCAGCCGCCGGGGCATCCCATGACTTCAATGAAATGATAAGGCGATTTGCCGTTTTTCACCTGTTCCATCAATTGGTTAGCGCCTTTGAGTCCGCTGGTAACCGCTACTTTGACGGTCACACCGTCTAAAAATTTGTATGCCTCAACCGGATTTTCAATCTTGATTTCGGCTGTCTTTACACGGTCCAGACCGACAATCGGTGTAACATGCAGACCGTCAAAGGGGATTTCGCGTCCCGTAACCAATTCGTATACGGTTCGAAGGGCTGCTTCCATAACGCCTCCGGTCACGCCGAAAATGTCAGCGGCACCGGTCGACATGCCAAGAGGATTGTCGAATTCTTCGTCTTCCAGACCACGGAAATCAATGCCGGCCTCCTTAATCATCGCTGCCAGTTCACGGGTCGTCAGAACTGCATCGACATTGGCAACTCCGTTGACTTTCATCTCATTCCGGGAGATCTCGAATTTCTTGGCTGTACAGGGCATGATCGAGACCACGAAGATGTCTTTGGGGTTAATTTTAATTTTCTCAGCGTAATACGACTTTATAAGGGCTCCGAGCATCATGTGCGGGGATTTGCATGTCGAAAGATGATCCAACTGATTCGGATAGGTATGTTCGACGTATTTGATCCATCCGGGACTGCAGCTGGTAATCATCGGCAGTGCGGCATGTGATCCGGTTAATGCATGGGTAAGGCGATGCAAAAGCTCCGTTCCCTCTTCCATGATCGTAAGGTCGGCTGCAAAGTTCGTGTCAAAAACATCTGCAAATCCGAGCGCATGCAAGGCAGCAGCCATTTTACCCGTAACCTGCGTACCGGGCTTGTAACCGAATTCTTCACCGAGTGCGACTCTGACCGCAGGTGCCGCCTGAACGACAACACGTTTACCGGGATCATTAATTGCATTCCACACTTTCTGGATAGCGTCTGTTTCCTTGATGGCTCCTACCGGACAGACAACGGAACATTGACCGCAGTAGACACAGTTCACAGATCCGAGCGGCAAATTCATCGCAGGACCGATCACCGTATCAAATCCACGGTTCTGCGCATTCAGGACTCCGGCTCCCTGGATCTGATTACAGACTGTTACACATCTTCTGCAAAGAATGCATTTGGACATATCGCGGGTCAGCGAAACGGATGTATCCAGATAGTGTTCCGAATGTTCGCCCTCAAAACGTGTTTCTTCCACACCCAGTGTTTTGCCGAGTTCCTGCAGTTCACAGGATTGGTTGCGTTTGCAGCTCAGGCAATCCTTGGAGTGATCGGAAAGAAGCAGTTCATACAGGACTTTTCGGGCTTTCCGTACTTTATCGGAATTTGTGTTTATTTCCATGCCCTCGGAAACGACAGTCATGCAGGAAGCCTGAAGCGTCTTTGCGCCTTTGACCTCCACCACACAGATTCTGCATGAGCCGAATTTATGAACATTTTCGAGGTAGCAAAGATTGGGTATGCTGATGCTGTTCGCTTTCGCCGCTTCCATAATGGTACTGTCTTTGGCGACTGAAATATGTTTTCCGTTAATTGTTACATTAATCATATCCTTCACCTACCTCCTGTCGCAGTGCAGACACCGCATTGCTTCGGCCATGGCGTTCAATTTATGGTAGCCGACGACCACCTCGTCGAAAGAATCCGTGCGTTTATCTGCAGGAAGCATTTCGAGCGGGAAACGTTTGAGGGAAACGATTTCATCCTCATCAAATTTGTCCGGTATTTCGATAACCTTCCCTTTGTTGAGTTTACCTTTTCCTCCGAGATATTTGTCGATCGATATGGCTGCCTTCTTGCCGTCGGCAATCGCCTGTATGACCGTATCCGGTCCTCTGGCCACGTCTCCTCCCGCAAATACTCCATCCATTGTTGTCATAAGCGTGTTGTCATTAATGATGAACGTGCCCCAGGGTGTAATGCCGATTTCATCTTTGCGAATGAAAGGCAGATCCGAATACTGGCTGACGGCCGGAATAACCGTATCCACATCGATGAAGAAGTTCGACCCTTCAACCGTGACTGATTTGCGTCGTCCGGATTTGTCAAATTCACCGAGCTTCATCCGGATACACTCCACTTTCGACACTGCGCCGCCTTTGCCTTCAATAAACTGCACGGGAGCGACGAGTTCCATGATCTCCACACCCTCCGCAACGGCTTCGAGTACTTCGATCTCATAGGCGGGCATGACATCCATCGTACGACGGTATAGGACAATGACTTTCTTTGCGCCGAGCCGCAGAGCGGTCCGGGCAGAATCAATCGCGGTGTTGCCGCCGCCGATAATGGCGACCGTTTTGCCGATTTTAACGGGATTATGCAGGTTGACATCCTTCAGGAAATTGATTCCGTGAATCACACCCGGGAGATTCTCGCCGGGGATGTTCACTTTCTGCGGGAACTGTGTTCCCGTTGCAATGTACACGGCATCATATTCGATCTTCAGGTCCTTGAAGTTCAAATCCTTGCCTACTTCGGAATTCAAATGGATATTGACTCCGGATTCAGCGATAAGATCAATCTCGTGTGCGAGGACATGTTTGGGCAGACGGTATTCCGGAATACCAAAAGCAAGTACTCCTCCGGCAACGGGCTGCGATTCAAAAACATCCACCTGGTAACCGATGCGGACAAGATAATGTCCGCAGGTAAGACCGGAGGCACCTGCACCGATGATGGCAACACTTTTTCCGTTCTTCGGGAAAACGATATCGCTCTTATACGGTTTTTCGTTTTTGTGGGCATAATCAGCCACAAATCGCTTCAGGTCACAGATCGCCAGTGCCTCGTCGGTTGAACTTCTCCGGCATTTCAGCTCACACGGATGTGTGCAGATTCGTCCGCAGACAGCCGGGAAAGGATTCTCCTGTTTGATGAGATTGTAAGCATCAATAAAACGTCCGGCTGCCACAAGTGCCAGATATCCGGGGACATTGACATTCGCCGGGCAGGCATTCTCGCATGGGGAAATAAAGAGCTCTGAGCATACGCCGGCGCGGCAGTATTTCTGATGAATGTGCTCCTCATATTCGTTGCGGAAGTATCGAATCGTACTGAGTACAGGGTTCGGTGCGGTCTGTCCAAGCCCGCACATTGCCGTCTCTTTGATGGTTTCTCCGAGTTCTTCCAGGAGCTCAATATCCCCCTGTTCGCCTTCACCCCGGGTAATTCTCTCCAGAATTTCCAGCATGCGCTTTGTGCCGACACGGCAGGCAACGCATTTTCCGCAGGATTCATCCTGTATAAAGTCCATGAAGAACCGGGCAGTATCTACCATACAGGTATCTTCGTTCATGGCAATCAATCCGCCCGATCCCATGATAGCTCCAAGCTTCGTCAACGACTCGTAATCCGTCGATACATTCAAATTATCCTGTGTGATACAGCCTCCGGACGGACCGCCGATCTGTGCAGACTTGAATTTTTTCTTTTTCTGCATGCCGCCGCCGATTTTGAAAAGAATATCACCTAAGGGTTTGCCGATCGGTACTTCGACGATACCTGTATTCACGACATCCCCGGCAAGTGCGAAAACTTTTGTTCCTTTACTTGTCTCCGTTCCGAACTGCGCATACCATTCGCCGCCTTTTATAAGAATGACCGGAACTGCAACGAAGGTCTCCACGTTGTTGATGATGGTCGGCATTCCAAATAATCCCTTCTGGAAAGGAAATGGCGGTTTCTGCCTGGGTTCTCCGCGGTTGCCTTCGATGGAAGACATCAGCGCCGTCTCTTCACCGCAGACAAAGGCTCCGGCTCCGATACGGATTTCGAGGTCAAATGAAAAATCACTGCCGAAAAGCTTGCCTCCCAGAAGGCCTCTCTTATGAGCTTCTTCAATCGCTGCCGTAAGTCTCTCAACAGCGATCGGATATTCAGCACGAACATACACGTAGCCCATCGATGCTCCGATGGCATATCCGCCGATGATCATTCCCTCAATCAGAGAGTGCGGATCACCTTCGATGATGCTTCGATCCATAAATGCGCCGGGGTCTCCCTCGTCTGCATTACATACGATGAATTTACGTTCACCGACTGCTTTTCTACCTGCATCCCATTTGACTCCCGTCGGAAATCCTGCTCCGCCGCGGCCTTTCAAGCCGGACTTCTTGATTTCATTCACGACATCTTCGCAGCTCATTCCTGAAAGAACCTTTGCAGCAGCGAGATAGCCCTCCCTTGCGACATAGGCGTCAAGACTGCCGTATTCCATGGAACCGCAGTTGCGGAGTGCAATCTTGACCTGTTCCCTGAAAAAGTCGATGTCGTCGATTTTCGGCACATGCTTATGCAGAGAATTATCATAGAATGTGTGCTCTGTAAGAATTTCGCCTTTGCTGATATGGTTCCGGATAATTTTACGGGCGATTTCCGGTGTCAGGTCCGTATAAAAAATGCGCTCAGGAAGAATTAGCATTACAGGTCCAACCGCACAGGTGCCCATGCAGCCGGTTTCAATAACGATCACGTCCTTCTGAAGCTTGAGAAGAGAAATCTCATCTTCTACAGCTTTCTTAACATCCATGCAGCTGCAGGAAATACAGCCTGCACCGGCGCAAATCATAACTTGATACCGATATTTTGCAAGTTCTTCTTCGTACTTATTTTTGATCTGTTCAAGGTCAGCTATGCTGACAATCGTTTGCATACTCAAAACGTCACCCCCTATACTGCTTAATATTTGGAAAGAATGGATTCCAATTTATTCACATTCACTTGCTTATATACTTTCTTATCAATCATCATGGCCGGAGCAAGACCGCAGGCCCCGATACAACGGGCAATTTCAAACGTGAATTTCCCATCCTGGGTTGTCTCCCCAATCTGAACATTCAGTATTTCCTGCAAGCGTTCAACAAGTTTTTTGCCGCCCCTGACATAACAGGCCGTGCCGAGGCAGACCCTGATCGTGTGTTCACCTCTGGGCGTCGTTGAAAAAAAGGAATAGAAGGTGATAACCCCCGACACTTCTGACAAAGGGATCTCCATGGATGTTGCGATCATTTTTTGCAGTTCCAACGGCAGGTAGCCATAGATTTCCTGCGCAAGGTGAAGAACCTGGATCAGGCTCCCCTCTTTATCCTTGTACAAGTCGATGATGTTCGCAATCTCATCGAATTTTTGACTTTTCTGATTCGTGCAGCTTTCGCATTTTACATTCTTCTCGCTCATTTCAGACCTCCCTACAATATATTCTGTTTGTTTTGGGAACTTTGAAAATGTACAGATGATGTACGCAAATTCTGTCAGTCCGGTTCTTTCTTCTCCTATATTTATGTCAAGGTATCATTTACATTAAAATCTATCGGGAAAACATACACAATTACTCTGTGCCGAAATGATCTGTCCAAACACGAAAAAACTGGTTTATCCGTGTAACTTCAAACGTTACAGACGATGTGCCAGCTTTGATTCAGGACGAATGTATCGTATGTATAGTATACAGTACATGCAATAAACTTATCATTGAAGAAGCCATTTATTTGTCTGATTTATATAATAGTCGCTCTTTTGTTTTGATTTGTCAAGCAAGCACTGCGACATGTATCCAATAACAAAATATATGATATTGACCGTTGCATTGGTTATACGTTCCGGGCTCTTTCGAAGGTTCATCCGGATATGGTTTTTTCGCCAAAAGACCCGTGCATCCAAGTATCACTGCACGGATTTCAATCTTTTTGATCCATCGAATTTTAAAATGAGGCCTGCTTATGCGTCGGGCTTTTGAAAAAGATACCGGTAATAGTCGTCACTTATGATCTTCGCCGAATTCGAAAATTCATCGGTGACATATGCAATGCACGACTCGATGTATTCATTCGTTATGTCCTCGTCCGTGAGCTTCTGCACAGTATTATTATTGGCGTTGTACATGATCTTATCCGTAATAAAACTCCTGTCCTGAAAGACAACCACGGGGCTCCTGGTCGACAGGATGTCGGTTCCCATATAGAGTCTTGAGTCATAGGCCAGTCCGAACAGATTGGCAAGTGTCGGAGCAATATCCAGACTCGAGCAGTATTTGTCGACCACAACAGGCGCTTTCATGTCACCTGACCACAAAATGAACTCACCCTTATATCTTTCAAATGTTTTTTCCAGATCATGGCCGGCGAGTTCGCTATATTCCTCAGGTTCAAGACCATATGGGTAATGATCCGGACTTAGTGCAATGACGGTATTTTCAAGCTGTCCGCTGTCCGATAATTGCTGCAAAAGATTTTCGAGTGCTCTGTCCAATTCGATCTGACAGGCCAGATATGCTTTGACATGATCGGAGTAAGGCAGATCTTTGACAAGTGCCTCATTCTTCTTCGCAATGAAATTGCCGCTGAAATTATACTCGAGATGTCCGCTGACGGTCATGTAATAGACATGAAACGGAGGCGTGTTCACATATTCCGGCACCGAGAGTTGCATCATTTCGACATCGGATTCCGGCCAGGTCACAGCGACGTCCAGACCATTCCCGACACCTTTATAGTCATAGCCCATATTCGGGTAGGAACGGTCCCGGTTGTAATAGGTATATGTATGATCATGGTATGCTTTGGTCACATAGCCGAGCGCCTTGAATTGGTTGCCGAACGCAAACGGCATATAATTATCGGCCACTTCTGTATAACTCCATTTCTTACCTGCTTTTGGAATGAGACCGGTCGTCGCAACAAATTCACCGTCCGATGTGCTGACTCCCCAAATCGGCGTATAGAAATTATTGAAGACAAATCCTTCGGTCGAAAGCTTATACAGTGTCGGAGTGAGAACCGGATCGATGGCATATCTCGAAAATCCTTCTGCTGTAAGGAGAATCAGGTTTTTGCCCTTAAATAGCCCAGTGTATTCATTCTGCAAGGTTGGTTCCCTCTGCGAAAAATACCCGTTCATCTCAAGCTGCGTCTCATTCCCATCCGTACGGTCGAAGTTAATATCCATAATATTGGGCTCGAAGGGGGTAACCTCCGGCAGTGTTTCCACAGGTGTTGTTTCCACAGGTGTTGTTTCCACCGGAAGTGTTTCCGTCTGTTGAACGGTTGTTTCAGATTCGGAAGCTGCAGAATTCACTTTTGACTCGATAACCTTGATGTCGCCTGCATTAAATGTCCGGGTATCTTTGAACCGGATATTCATGATGTTATAACGGAAATCCAACCGCATGGTCGTAAGAAGTCCAAAGGTCCGCATAGACTTGTCCGGAATCAGTTCACTTCTGTACATGTATCTGGGGCTGACCACGGCGGCTTTATCCTGAAGTACAAACAAGGTTGTCCCTGTAAAAAACAGAACGAATACGCAGAACCCGACCAGCGGTAAAAGGAACGAGAACTGAATCTTCCTGATCAAAACTCTTTGAAAAACGAAAAACAGAACAATCGGCAGCAGAAAAAAGAATATTTCGACTGCATTATCTTTCATTCTTCCGAAAAGAATATCCGAAAATGTCGCTGCTTTCCCTGCTCCCTGAATGGATTCAATCGCATAAAGTACCTGAAAAATCCGGTAGTACAAGAATTGTGATAGAAAAACCAAAGTCAGACCGATTATAAGAACGCCCTGCATAACAAATTGCACTTTTTGATTGCGAAGAATGAAGGACAGTCCGAACAGCAGCCCTGCAGTGGCCATTGAATATCCTATATTGTATGGGGTTACGGGATAGTGCAGGAGGATTGAAAACAAAAATTCGAAATACAGAACACAGACCGGCAGAAACAGGATTGCTGCCATCTGAAACATGAAGTCTCTCTTGCGAATCGGTTTTTTCTCATTTTCCATGTCTTCCGCACACGCTTCCCTTTGTTGATTTCATGACCAATAGAATCAACCCATACAAACATGACCATTTTAGCAAAGTTTCTCCGGAAAAAGTG